>DASSAH010000098.1:0-4084 GCA_035685585.1 Coriobacteriia bacterium | reverse complement strand
CCTTGCGCTCGTCGCGTTCTCGGTCATTCCCGCCACACTCGCGGTCCTCCTTCTGTTCGTGCGCAACCTGAGGCCGATGTTCAGGAGTTTCCAGAAGCGGCTCGGAGCCCTCAACGCCGTGCTCCAGGAGAACATCGCCGGGGCTCGCGTCGTACGGGGGTTCTCACGGGAAGGCTACGAGGTCGCGCGTTACCGCGTCGCGGACGAGGCCCTACTCGAGCAGGGCCTCCAGGTCCGCCGGACGGTTGCCAACGCATTCCCGCTGCTGTTCGGAGTCGGCACGCTCGGCGTAGGCGTGGTAACGGTCGTGGGAGCCGCGATGATCGTGCGGGGGGCGCTCACGGTGGGCGAGCTCGTCGCGTTCACCTCCTACCTCTTCCTCCTGCTCCAGCCGCTCTTCATCATCGGGTTCGGCGCGCAGACCATCGCGCGCGCGGGCGCAAGTGCCGAGCGTTTGTTCGAGGTCCTTGACGCTCCCATCGAGGTAGCCGAGCGGGAAGACGCGCTCGCACTCACCGAGATGTCAGGCCGCATCGACTTCGCCGGCGTCAGCCTGCGCTATCCCGGGGACACACGCGAGACGCTCTCCGGCGTCACGTTCTCGGTCGAGGCGGGGACGATCACCGCGATCGTCGGCGCTACCGGATCGGGCAAGACGAGCCTCGTGAACCTTGTGCCGCGCTTCTATGACGTGAGCGACGGTGCCGTGCTCGTCGACGGACATGATGTGCGCGATCTCACGCTCTCGAGCCTTCGCTCGCGCGTCGGGATCGTCATGCAGGACTCCGTGCTCTTCTCGGGATCGGTGCGGGAGAACATCGCTTTCGGCCGGCCGGACGCGACACTCGACGAGATCGAGGCGGCGGCCCGGGTGGCGCAGGCGCACGAGTTCATCAGCAGGCTGCCGGAAGGGTACGACACGCGCGTCGGAGAGCGAGGCGTCAAGCTCTCAGGCGGCGAGCGCCAACGCGTGGCTATCGCACGAGCACTTCTCATCGACCCGCGGATACTCATCATGGACGACGCGACCTCGAGCGTCGATGCGACAACGGATGCCGCGCTCCGCCGCAACCTCGCGATGCTGATGGAAGAGCGAACCACGCTCATCGTGGCCCAGCGGCTCTCGACGGTGCGGCGAGCGGACCAGATTGTCGTGCTCGACAACGGGAGCGTGGTCGACCTCGGCACACATGAGGACCTGCTCGCAAGAAGCTGCGTGTACGCGGAGATCGCAGCCAGCCAACTCGCTGGCGGAGACGCGGTCGTGACACTGGCCTCGTGCCCACTCGATGGCGGCAGCCGATGAGCGCCCGCACCGGATCGCTCAGGTCGCTCGCTCGAGACGAGCGCCCACGCTCCGGCTGCACCTCTGTGAGGCGGCTACTCGCGTACCTGGGCCCGTATCGTCGTGACGTCGCTCTCGCGCTCGCATGGCTCGTGGTGACGTCCGTCGCCACGGCCGCGCAGCCGGCTCTCACGGGACTTGTGATAGACACCGCAATCACCACCGCGGCGCAAGAAGCGGGCACCGGCGCCCTCGCCTGGCCCGCGGCACTCCTGATCGCGGCGGCGGTGGTGGGCTGGTGGTCGCAGCGCGCGCAGATCCTGCGCCTTGGCGCGGCTGGGCAGCGAGCGCTGTTCGACGTTCGCGAGGAGGTCTTCGGCAAGGTGCAGCGCCTTTCCGTCTCGTTCTTCGAAGGAGTCGGTTCGGGCGAAGTGATGAGCCGGCTCATCAACGACATCGAAACGCTCAACTCCTTCCTCTCGCAGGGCTTTCGCCGCGTCTTGGGTGCGGCACTCGGAATCGTGGCGACCCTCGCGGGCATGCTCGTCGTCGATTGGAGATTGGCGCTCGTCACCCTGCTCGTGGTTCCCGCCATACTCGGAGCGACTCGGCTGTTCGGGCATGTCGCGCGCCGGGCGTTCCAGCGCCGCCAGGAAGCCATGGGGGATGTGTCGGCGACACTTGCCGAGGAACTCGCGGGGATCAAGGTCGCGCAGGCGTTCAATCGCACCGACGCCGATCACAGCGAGTTTCTCGCGCGCAACGCCGCTAACCGGGACGCGAACATCACGGCTTCGACGGTGTCGTCGGCCTTCTCTCCCACACTCGCCGTGATCTCCGCCGTGGCCACGTCGCTCGTTGCCGTGTTCGGGGGGCTCCTCGCCGTCCGCGGGCTCGTGACCATCGGCGTCGTGGTGGCGTTCTTCGGCTACGCACGGTCGTTCTTCAACGCGATCAGTCAGTTGTCGAGCCTGTACGCGGACACACAGTCGGCGCTCGCAGGCGGTGAGCGGGTGTTCGACCTGCTAGACACGGAGCCCGGCGTGGCTGACGCCGACGGCGCCCGCGACATCGGCCGTGTCACCGGGCTCATAGAGTTCAGAAGCGTGTGCTTCGCGTACGATTCCGGACCACGGGTCCTGCACGACATCGACCTCGTCATCGAACCGGGCACCACACTGGCGATCGTAGGCGCTACCGGCGCCGGCAAGACCACGCTCGTCAATCTCGTCCCGCGCTTCTACGACCCTACACACGGGGCGGTGCTCATTGACGGACAGGACCTGCGCACCGTGACGATGCACTCGGTGCGCTCCAACCTCGGAGTCGTCCTGCAGGACCCGTTCCTGTTCGCCGGCACCCTTGCCGACAACATCAGATACGGCCGCGAGGGCGCGACCGACGACCAGGTGCGGGCTGCGGCGGCGGCGGCTAGCGCTGACGCGTTCATCGAACAGCTGCCGGAGGGCTACCAGACGACGGTGGAGGAGCGTGGAGCGACGTTGTCCGCAGGCCAGCGCCAACTCATCGCCTTCGCCCGCGCGATCTTGGCCGACCCGCGGATTCTCATCCTGGACGAAGCGACCTCGTCAGTTGACACCCGGACCGAGGCTCTCATCCAACGTGGGCTGAAAGCGCTCCTTGCTGGCCGGACCGCTCTCATCATCGCCCACCGTCTCTCGACCGTGCGAGACGCCGACCGGATCGTCGTGTTGGAGCGCGGCCGGGTCATCGAGGACGGCTCCTACACAGACCTGCTCGCTGCGGACGGACCCTTCGCGCGCCTGCATCACACCCAGTTCGACGTATAAGACCCGCCGACCTCGACGCGCTGGCGCCTCGGCACGTCTGGCGGCCGCAATCCATCCGTCAACCGCAGCCTGACGGTATGCCTACCACTCTGAGCAGGTCGTTTCCAAGAACACTCGACCTCTTTCACAGAGTTGCATTATTATATGTTTTGTCATATATTTGTTGTGTCCTCTATCACTTTGCGGAGTCTCGACATGTCATTGGACTACGCGATCCTCGGCTTTCTGCGCGAGCAGGAGATGAGCGGCTACGACCTCAAGACGCTCTGTTTCGACCACGATGTCGAACACGTCTGGAGCGCCGATCAGGCCCAGATCTACCGCACGCTGGAGCGCCTCGAACAGCGTCGGCTCGTGAGCGCGCGAGTCCAGCGTCAGCACTCCCGCCCCGACCGCAAGGTGTACGCGCTCACCAGCCGTGGGGCCGAGGAGCTCGATCGGTGGGCCGCCACGCCCGCCCCTCTTCGCCCGGTGCGGGACCCGTTCCTGCTGCAGCTTCGGTTCGCTGCCGGCCTTCCCTACGACGACACCCTCGGCCTGTTGCGCAGCCGCCGTGCGGAGCTGCAGAGGCGGCTCGGGCACCTTCGGGAACGCCTGGCTTCCGAGCGCAGGGGGGAGTCCCGCGATGCGGTCCTGCACCGCCTCACCCTTGAGTCCTCCATCGCCTCGGTACGAGCCGACATCGACTTCATCGACGGCGCGCTCGAAACGCTCACTCATCTGATGGAACAAGAGCGCTCGGCAGCGTCAGACGTGCAACCACGACTGTTCGTGCCGCATACTGTCGGATAGAGAGGGAGCGCCATGAGAATCATCGCGATCGACTCGAGCCAGCATCGCGGGGCCGTCAGCCGCTCGGTTGAGGTAGCCGCCGCAGCTGCCGAAACGGCGGGCGCGTCGGTGGAGCGCGTGCGCCTTTCTGACCTGGTGATTCGGTCGTGTACTCGATGCGGGATGTGCCGGGTCACCAGCGTCTGCAAGATCGACG
>DASSAH010000097.1:0-6379 GCA_035685585.1 Coriobacteriia bacterium | reverse complement strand
AGGTGCCCATCGCGATCAAGAAGGGCATCGAGGACGCGAAGAAGAACATGTTCAGGGTCCCCTTGCTCGAGAGCACGATCCCACATGAGGTCATCGGTGAGTTCGGCGCCGGCCGTGTGCTGCTGAAGCCCGCCTCGCCTGGTACCGGGGTGATTGCGGGGGGACCGGTTCGCGCACTGATGGAACTGGCCGGGGTCAAGGACGTCCTGTCCAAGTCGCTCGGCACGGACAACGCGCTCAACATGGTCAAGGCGGCCGCCGAGGGTCTGAAGTCCCTTTCAAGCCCTGAAGACGTGGCGAGGCGCCGCGGCAAGAGTGTCGGCCAGGTCTACGGCTGGGAGGAGTAGCCGCCATGACGAACGCCACGAAGCGCATCCGCATAACGCTGGTCAGAAGTCCCATCGGCGCGCCCGCTGATCAGAAGGCGACGGTGCGCGCGCTCGGCCTCAAGCGCATGCACCACACCGTGGAGCAAGACGACTCTGCCCAGATCCGCGGCATGGTATTCAAGGTGAAGCATCTCGTCCGAGTCGAAGAAGCGTAGGTCGGACAGATAGTTCCGGGACGGACCGGGTTCAAGTCAGCCGACGGCGAGCGGTCGGCGCCCACCCAGGTGGGAGCGAGATAGAGGAGACAGATCGATGCAACTACACGACCTCTTCCCGGCCCCGGGGTCGCGGAAGGAACGCAAGCGTGTCGGCCGCGGGCATGGTTCGGGTCACGGCGGCAGGAGTGGACGCGGGGACAAGGGTCAGCTGTCGCGAGCAGGCGGCGGCAAGGGCGCCGGGTTCGAGGGCGGCCAGAACCCGTTGCACATGCGCCTCCCCAAGCTCCGCGGGTTCAAGAACCGGTTCCGTACGGAGATCGCGATCGTCAATGTCTCTCGCCTCGATGAGCGATTCGCCGCCGGCGATGTGGTCGACATCGACGCCCTCTTCGAAGCGGGGCTCATCAAGACGAAGACGGTGCCCGTCAAGGTGCTCGCTGACGGCGATCTCACGAAGGCCCTGACAGTGCGTGTGGACCGGGTGTCACTCGCCGCACGAGATAAGATCGAAGCAGCCGGAGGGACGGTCGAAACGCCGTGATCACCGCAATCGCGAACGCGTTCAGGGTCCCTGAACTCCGGCAGAAGATTCTTTTCACGCTGGCGATCATCGCGGCATACCGCTTAGGCGCTCACGTCCCGGTTCCCGGCGTCGACCTCCAGAGGGTCCAGCAGATCGTCGAAGGTCAGGCTGCGCTTGGCCTCCTTGACCTGTTCACGGGTGGTGCGCTCGCGAACTTCGCGGTGTTTGCGCTCGGCATCATGCCGTACATCACCGCTTCGATCATCATGCAGCTGCTGCGTGGAGTCATTCCGAAGGTCGAGCAGTGGGCCAAGGAGGGCGAGGCTGGCCAGCGCAAGATCACGCAGACGACCCGCTACCTCACGCTGGCGATCGCAACGGTCCAAGCGATAGCGATGCTCGGCCTGTTCCAGGGCGCGCTTGCCCCGACGGGCGTTTCGATCCTCGTCGCGAACGTCGTCATCGTCATCACGCTGATCGCCGGGACGACGCTCGTCATGTGGATGGGCGAGCTGATCACTCAGCGGGGGATCGGCAACGGGATGTCGCTCATCATCTTCGCCAGCATCGTCGCAGCCTTCCCGTTCGCCATCATCCGTGCCGTGCAGCTCGGTAACATCGGGATGACGATCCTGCTGATGGTCATCTTCGTCTTCGTGGTCGCCGCCGTGGTCACCATCGACCGAGGGCAGCGCCGGATCCCAGTGCAGTACGCCAAGCGCGTTGTGGGCCGGAAGGTCTACGGCGGCGCGGGAACGTACATCCCGCTCAAGATCAACGGAGCGAACGTGATCCCCATCATCTTCGCGTCCGCGATGCTGTTCTTCCCTGCGCAGGTTGCGACGCTTACCGGCGTTGAATGGCTGCAGGCGGTCGGCAACGCGCTGGCGAGAGGGTGGCTGTACTACGCGTTCTTCGGGGCGCTCATCGTGTTCTTCACGTACTTCTACACGGCGCTCGTGTTCAACCCGATCGACATTGGCGACAACCTGAGGAAGAACGGCGGCTTCATCCCCGGCATCCGGCCAGGCAAAGCGACCATCGACTACCTCGAGAAGACGATGAACCGCATCACGCTGCCGGGCGCGGTGTTCCTGGCGCTCATCGCTATCGCGCCGACAGCGCTCTTCCGGGCGACCGGCGTCACCGTCCTTGAGCAGTTCGGTGGGGCCTCGATCCTGATCATGGTCGGCGTGGCTCTGGAGACGATGACGCAGCTTGAGAGCCAGCTCAAGATGCGTCACTACGACGGGTTCTTCAAGTAGGGGACGATGACCGGGGAGGAGTGTCTCGGATGAACATCGTGCTTCTGGGGGCGCCCGGAGCCGGCAAGGGCACGCAAGCCGAGAAGATGATCGAGGCCTGGGGCGTGCCGCACATCTCCACAGGCGACATTCTTCGCGCGGCTGTGCGGGACGGCACGCCGCTCGGCCTTCAGGCCAAGGCGTACATGGACTCCGGAGAACTCGTTCCCGACGTGGTGGTCATCGGACTCGTGAAGAGCCGCCTCCAAGAGCCCGATGCGGAGCGAGGTTTCGTCCTCGACGGATTCCCTCGCACCGGCGAGCAGGCGGAAGCGCTCGACCGCGAACTCGCCACTCTCGGGCGAGACATCGACGCCGCTATCTGTATCGATGTCGATAGAGACGTGATCGTGCGTCGGCTGACTTCGCGCCGCACCTGCCGTGCCTGCGGGAAGGTGTTCAGCCTCGCGGCTGATCCGCGCGCGGAATCGTGCGATGCGTGCGGAGGGGAACTGCACCAGCGCGACGACGACACGGAGGCGACCGTGCGAAACCGCCTCGCTGTCTACGATCGCTCGACCGCGCCTCTCGTCGAGTACTACCGCTCGAGAGGAATCCTGCACGTCATCGGCGGAGACCGGCCGGTGGACGACGTCTTCGGCGACGTGCGCAGGGTTGTCGAGGGGTTGCGCTGAGCGAGTGATCATCCGTAAGTCGCCATCCGAGCTTGCGGCGATACGCGAGGCCGGCAGGGTCACCGCCCGCGCGTTGCGTACGGTCGGTGAGGCGGTAGGCGTGGGGGTCACGACGGCCGAGCTCGACTCGATCGCCGAGGAGATCATCAGGTCCGCGGGGGCCACGCCGGCCTTCAAGGGATACCATGGGTTTCCGGGCACGATCTGCGCGTCCGTGAACGACGAAGTCGTTCACGGCATCCCCGGCCCGCGAGCGTTGCGTGAGGGCGACATCCTCTCGGTGGACGTCGGCGCGATCGTCGACGGCTACTACGCTGACAGCGCCAGCACGTTCCCGGTGGGTGAGGTGAGCGAGATTGCGCGCGCGCTGATGGACGCGACACGCGAGGCGCTCGATGCAGGCGTCGCTCGGTGCATGCCGGGGATGCGCCTCTTCGACATCTCGAACGCGGTGCAGCGGGTGACCGAAGAGGCCGGGTTCTCGGTCGTTAGGGAGTACGTCGGCCATGGTATCGGCCGCTCGATGCACGAGGATCCCCAGTTGCCGAACTTCGGACCGGCGGGTCAAGGACCGACGCTTGCCAGCGGGATGGTCTTCGCCATTGAGCCGATGGTGAACGAAGGCGGCTCAGCCGTGCGTTCCCTCGAGGATGGGTGGACGGTCGTCACCGTCGACGGCTCCCTCTCGGCGCATTTCGAGCACACGGTCGCGGTCACCGAGAACGGGCCTCTGGTTCTGACGGTCGAGTAGGCGCCATAGTCGAGGACAGCGAGTGCGTCGCCGTTCATGACGAGGAAGCCGTCCGTGAAACACGCCTCGATGAGACCAGCGAGGTGAAGTGGAATCTAGACGGCTCTGTGCACGATGGGTATACTGTGCATTTGCGGCTGGAGGCGCCTAAAGGAGGTTGCGGACGCTACGTGGGCAAGCGCGAAGACGCCATAGAGATGGAAGGCACGGTAAAAGAGCCTTTGCCTAACGCCATGTTCCGTGTGGAACTCGAGAACGGGCACAGGGTTCTAGCCCACATCTCAGGGAAGATGCGCATGCACTACATCCGTATCCTTCCGGGTGACCGGGTCGTCGTGGAACTTTCGCCGTACGACCTCTCACGGGGTCGGATCACGTACCGTTACAAATAGACCCGACGGCGCGCCGAGCTGGACACGCCCGGAGGCGTGGCCGTGCGTGAGGCGGCACATCAGTGAAGGAATGCACCTGCGGCTGGGTGTGCAGATAGATCGAGCAAGACCGGAAGGGTTCACCGATGAAAGTCCGACCTTCAGTCAAGAAGATGTGTGACAAGTGCAAGGTAATCCGCCGTCACGGGCGCGTACTCGTCATCTGCGAGAACCCGCGCCACAAGCAGCGGCAGGGTTAACAGGAGGGAGCAGGTTCGTGGCCCGTATCTCAGGCGTCGACTTGCCGCGCGACAAGCGCGTGGAGATCGGCTTGACCTACATCTATGGCATCGGTCTGACGACTAGCCAGGCCATACTCCGCGACACCGGGGTCGATCCGGACACGCGTGTGCGCAATCTTACCGAAGAGGAAGTGGTCCGCCTTCGCGAGGCGATCGACCGCAACCTTAAGGTCGAAGGCGACCTGCGCAGGGAGGTCAGCCAGAACATCAAGCGCTTCATGGAGATCGGCTGCTACCGCGGACTCCGCCACCGGCGAGGACTCCCGGTTCGCGGTCAGCGCACCCACACCAACGCGCGCACCCGTAAGGGTCCCCGCCGTCAGATCGGCGCGAAGAAGAAGGGCAAGTAGCAGCATGGCAGTGAAGAAGAGGACCGCTAAGACGCGCCTGCGTCGCAGCGAGCGCAAGAACATCGCGGTCGGTCAGGCGCACGTGAAGAGCACCTTCAACAACACCATCATCACGATCACCGACCCGCAGGGCAACGTGATCGCGTGGCAGTCAGCCGGCACGGTTGGCTTCAAGGGGTCTCGGAAGTCCACGCCGTTCGCCGCGCAGATGGCGGCCGAGGCGTGCGCGAAGATCGCCCAGGAACACGGCGTCCGAAAGGTTTCCGTGTTCGTCAAGGGACCAGGTTCGGGCCGCGAGACGGCCATCAGGTCTCTGCAGGCTGCCGGTCTTGAGATCGCAAGCATCCAGGATAGGACCCCTGTTCCGCACAACGGTTGTCGGCCGCGCAAGCGTCGCCGCGTATAGCATCCCAGGAGGACCACCGATATGGCACGTTACACGGGGGCGGACTGCAGGTTGTGCCGCCGCGAAGGAATCAAGCTTTTTCTGAAGGGGGACCGCTGCTACAGCGACAAGTGCGCTGTGGAGCGTCGACCCTATCCGCCAGGACAGGCCGGCAAGCGCCGTCCGCGCGACAGCGAGTATCGCGGACAGCTCAGGGAGAAGCAGAGGGCCAAGAGGCTCTACGGCGTTCTTGAGAAGCAGTTCCGCGGCTATTACGAACTCGCCAACCGCCAGAAGGGCATCACGGGCGAGAACCTGCTGCGCTTGCTCGAGACTCGCATCGATAACGTCGTCTACCGGCTCGGATTCGCGAAGTCCCGCGACGAGGCGCGGCAGGTCGTGCGCCACGGGCACATCGCTGTCAACGGTCGCAGAGTGAACATCCCTTCGTACCGCGTGCGGCCGGGTGACACGGTCTCGGTCGCCGTGAAGTCGAAGGACCTCCTTGTCATCAAGACCGCTCTTATCTCTTCAGAGAAGATCGAGGTTCCGGGATGGCTCGAGGTCGACATCGAGAAGCTGTCCGGCAAAGTGCTCGCGCTGCCTGAGCGCGGGCAGATTGACGCACCGGTGCGTGAGCAGCTCATCATCGAGCTCTACTCGAAGTAACGAGACGTCGCCGACAGGGCCAAGGAGGCTTTCTGCATGACTGAGTTCATGAGACCGCAGGTGACCGTCGAGACGCTGGACGGCACGGTCGCCCGCTACACGGTCGAGCCACTCGAGCGTGGATTCGGCTACACGCTCGGCAACTGCATGCGTCGCGTGCTGCTGTCCTCGCTCGAGGGGGCGGCCGCGACGTCGATACGGGTGGAAGGCGTGCAGCACGAGTTCACCGCAGTGGCCGGTGTCCGCGAGGACGTCACCGATGTCGTGCTCAACGTGAAGCAGCTTGTGTTCCGGAAGACGGGCATCGGCGCGGGAGACGCTGTCGCTACGCTCAATGCGACGGGACCCGCGCAGGTCACTGGTGCCGACCTGAGCGTGCCGGCCGAGTTCGAACTCGTGAATCCCGGCCAGGTCGTCGCTACCCTCAACGACGGAGCCAGGCTTGAGATGGGAATCCGGATCGGGGTCGGTCGCGGATACGTGTCGGCGGATCGCAACAAGCGGCCCGAGGACCCGATCGGCGTCATCACCGTGGACTCGCT
>DASSAH010000096.1:0-7902 GCA_035685585.1 Coriobacteriia bacterium | reverse complement strand
TGGAGCAGGTTCCAAGGGTTTGGCTGTTCACCAATTAAAGCGGTACGTGAGCTGGGTTCAGAACGTCGTGAGACAGTTCGGTCCCTATCCACCGTGGGCGTAAGAGACTTGAGAGAAGCTGTCCCTAGTACGAGAGGACCGGGATGGACGAACCTCTGGTGTACCAGTTGTCACGCCAGTGGCACCGCTGGTTAGCTACGTTCGGTTTGGATAACCGCTGAAAGCATCTAAGCTGGAAGCCAATCTCAAGATGAGGTCTCTCACTGGGTTAACCAGGTAAGGCCCCTCGTAGACTACGAGGTTGATAGGCTGCAGGTGTAAGCGCAGCAATGCGTTCAGCCGAGCAGTACTAATAGGCCGAGGTCTTGATCTCATTCGAGTGATCTTCAAGCGCTATGCAGCTCTCAGGGTGCGGGCAACCGCGCCTGTTTGAGCGCATTGAAAACGGCATACGTGACACGTGCCGACTGCGAGAGCCGTCGGATGTGTTCAGTGATTATGGCGGAGGGGGTACACCCGATCCCATTCCGAACTCGGCAGTTAAGCCCTCCAGCGCCGATGGTACTGCGGCGTAGGCCGTGGGAGAGTAGGACGTCGCTGAACACATCCGGCGGCTCTTCTGTCTGCCACGACCACGTGCTACGCCTACGAGCAGGATTCTGTCTCGGCGGGCCGCCGAGGGGCCACCGGCGGTCGCGTTCATACTTGAGCCAGCCGGTCAGGATTGTGCTAGAATCGCGTGGCGTACTCGGCCGGTGCGATGGAAGCCGGCGAGATGATCGGAAAGGACTCCGCATGAGGGAGCGTGTTGAACAGGCACTCGAGAGGATACGACCGGCCCTTCAGGCCGACGGCGGCGATGTTGAGCTCGTCGAGGTCACTGACGACGGAGTTGTCCAGGTCAGGTTGGTCGGCGCGTGCAGGGGCTGTCCGATGTCTCAGCTCACGCTGGCTAACGGGGTTGAGCGCGTCATCAAGGAAGACGTCCCTGAGGTGATCAGGGTGGAAGCCGTGTAGAGAGGGACGCCGACCGAAGGCGTCTGGTTCGAAGGGCCGGCGGGGACTCTCCCCGCCGGCCCTTCGCGCGTCTGCCTACGGTGGGCCGGCGACGGTGGGATGGTGCTTGGCGACCGCTCGACAGTCTCAGGCCGCCGTTCGTCCGGACGGCGTTGACACACCATATATCGGCATCTAGACTCGGGAAGCACTAGATATGGTATGTGCTTTCATGGGGGCTCTCATATGGCGCGCTCTCGCACATCAGTCAGGGAGGGGACACGGAAGATGCCGGACCAGACTCGGACCACGGGCTACTCGAGAGCCATCGACGACATCCTGACGCCGAACTCGGTGAGGGTGCTGCGGAAGCGCTACCTCCGGAAGGACGAGGAGGGCAACGCGGTCGAGAGGCCAAGCGACATGTTCGTCCGGGTCGCCGAGAACATCGCTTCCGCGGAACGGGTGTGGGGGGCGGATGATGCTCGCGTCGAGGAGGTCGCCCGGGACTTCTACGACCTGATGACCTCACTCGACTTCCTTCCGAACTCACCCACTCTCATGAACGCGGGCCGGGAACTGCAGCAGCTCTCGGCGTGCTTTGTGCTTCCTGTGGGCGATTCGATGGAGTCCATCTTCGGTGCGGTCCGCGACACGGCGATCATCCACAAATCGGGTGGAGGCACGGGGTTCTCGTTCTCCCGCTTGCGCCCGGCCGGCGATCAAGTCCGCTCCACCCAAGGCGTGTCGAGCGGACCGGTGTCGTTCATGCGTGTGTTCAACCAGGCTACCGAGGCGGTCAAGCAGGGCGGGACGCGCCGGGGCGCCAACATGGGGGTGCTTCGCGTCGACCACCCCGACATACTCGAGTTCATCTCATGCAAAGCGGATGGGGATTTCGCCAACTTCAACATCTCGGTCGCGCTGACCGAGGAGTTCATGGAGGCGGTCAGGGCGGGGACCGCGTACCAGCTGCGCAACCCCCGCTCCGGGGATGATGCGGGTGAGCTGGACGCGCGTGATGTCTACGAGCAGATCGTCCGCTCGGCGTGGGCGACGGGCGACCCCGGCATCATCTTCATCGACCGCATCAATCGTGACAACCCGACCCCGCTGCTCGGCGAGATCGAGTCGACGAACCCGTGCGGCGAACAGCCGCTGCTCCCGTACGAGGCCTGCAATCTCGGGTCGGTGAACCTCTCCAGGTTCGTGACGCCCACCGAAGCCGGAGCTGGGGTGGCGTGGGACCGCCTGGGCGACGCGGTCCATCGGGCCGTCCGGTTCCTCGACGATGTCATCGAGGTCAACCAGTATCCGCTTCCGGCCATCGATGAGCTGGCTCGCGCTAACCGCAAGATCGGACTTGGCGTGATGGGCTGGGCCGACATGCTCATCAAGCTGGGCATTCCGTACAACTCGGATGACGCGGTGGCGCTTGGTGAGAAGGTCATGGGATACATCGACGCCGAGGCGAAGGCCGCGTCACGCAAGCTCGCGCAGGAACGGGGCACGTTCCCAAGCTTCGTCGGCTCGATCTACGACACACCTGATGGCGGACCGATACGCAACGCCACGGTCACGACCATCGCGCCGACCGGCACGCTGTCGATCATCGCGAACTGCTCGTCAGGGGTCGAGCCGCTGTTCGCCATCTCGTACGTGCGCACCGTGATGGACAACGACCGTCTCATCGAGGTCAACCCGGCGTTCGAGGAGGTTGCCATCAAGCGGGGCTTCTACAGCCCCGAACTCATGGCGATGATCGCCGAGCACGGGAGTGTCCACGGTATCGACGAGGTGCCCGCAGACGTGCAGAGGGTGTTCGTCACAGCCCACGAGATCGAGCCGGTGTGGCATGTGAGGATGCAGGCGGCGTACCAGGCGCACACCGACAACGCGGTCTCGAAAACGGTCAACTTCGCGAACAGCGCCACAGTGGGGGATGTCCGGGCGGTCTACGACCTCGCGCACGACCTCGGCGTGAAGGGCGTGACCATCTATCGCGACGGCTCGAAGGAGAACCAGGTCCTCTCCACCGGCAAGACCGCGAAGCGCGGATGCGCCGAGGCCGCGCAACGCCCCGGCGAGATCGAGCCGCGCCCGAGGCCGATGGTGACCCAGGGCCGTACCGAGAAGATTCTCACCGGCTGCGGCAACCTCTATGTCACGGTGAACTGGGACGAGGAAGGGCTGTGCGAGGTCTTCACCCAGATGGGCAAGTCGGGCGGATGCGCCTCATCGCAGTCAGAAGCGCTGTCCCGCATGATCTCCGTGTCGCTTCGCGCCGGGGTCGATCCTGAGGCCATCACGAAGCACCTTCGCGGGATTCGGTGCCCAAGCCCGTCGTGGGCGGAGGGCGGCAAAGTTCTCTCGTGCGCGGATGCTGTCGGCATCGTGATGGAGCACGCGGTCGCCCATGTGCGGACCGGAGAGACGGCGCACCACTTCGCCATGAGCGCGGATTCGCTCGACTACCTCTCGGGGGCGTGCCCCGAGTGCGGTGGCGCTCTTGAGCACGAGAGCGGCTGCGCCGTGTGCCGTGCGTGCGGCTACTCGAAGTGCGCCTAGATCGGTGGGTCGGGTCGCGCCCGGGAAGTGCCCCGGTAGGCTCGAGCGGCCTTCGAGAGAAAGGATAGGGCGTGGTCCTGTCCGACCGTACCATCAAAGATGAGCTGCGCGCGGGGCGCATCCGGATCGAGCCGTGCGATCCGGAGGACATCCAGCCGTCGAGCGTCGACCTCCACCTCGGCGACAGCTTTCAGGTGTTCCGCAACTCGCGCTACCCCTACATCGATCCCTCCCGCGAGCAGGTGGGTCTCATGGAGCTGGCGCGCGCGACCCTGGAGGAGCCGTTCGTGCTGCACCCCGGGGAGTTCGTGCTCGGTACGACGGTGGAGCGGATCGTGCTGCCTCCCGACATCGTCGCGCGACTTGAAGGCAAGTCCTCTCTTGGCAGACTGGGGCTGCTCATCCATTCGACCGCCGGGTATGTCGATCCGGGCTGGGACGGCCGTCTGACCCTTGAGCTCTCGAACGTTGCGAACCTGCCTATCGTGCTCATGCCAGGAATGCCTATCGGACAGATATCGTTCCTGAAGATGACCACGCCGGTCGACCGGCCCTACGGCACTCCCGGTCTCGGCAGCAAGTACCAGGGACAGGCCGATGTGACGCCGAGCCGGATGTTCGAGAGCTTCCCCGGGCGGTGAGAGTCCGGGCGGAGCGCACGCCCAAGGTGCCGGAGCGAGCGCTCGCCGCATCGCGTCGTGGTCAGAGACCCTCGGTCACCTTGCTCACGATAGGCGTCGGCACGAATCCCGCCAGGTACTTGCCCCACGACGATTCCATCAACGGAAGCCACTTGAGCTTGCGCCTGATGTTTGCCGCGACGGGTTCGACGGCCTGCGTGTAGGCGGCCAAGGCGTCTTCCGGCGACGACGTCGCGACAGCGACTCCTGCTGCCGCCCCCGAGTTCAGCGCGTAGGAGATCCCCTCGCCGGACGTCGGCGACATGAAGCCGCCCGCCTCTCCAGCGAGCAGCACACGTCCGCGACCGGGGACCACGTCCGCGCCTGAGCGCACGTGAAGAGCGACCGAAGCTTCGCGCTTCATCGTCGCGCCGATCTGAGGCAGCGCCGACCGGAGTGCGGCCATCGTCAGCTCCTGTTTCTCGTGAGGACGCTTGGTCTTCGGGTAGTAGACCGAGCCGACAAGTGCGACGTCACCTTTCGGCACGACGTACGAATAGGCATAGCTGTCGCCGATGCCACGCATATAGATGCAATCGAAGTACGGCTCGATCTCTCCCCGCAGTTCGCAGAAGTCCTGGAGGGTCACGTACGTGCTCACACTGCCTTCGCCGAGCGTGCGCCGCACCGTCGAGCGAGCCCCGTCGGCTCCGATGAGATTGGCGCACCGGACGGCGGACGTGCCGTCAGCGGACTTGACCGTCACGGTGACGCCGTCGGCGTCCTGCTCGAATCCGCTGACTGAGCAGCCGCCGACGACGTCCACGGCGTCTGGCAGGAGCGACACGAGCCAGTCGTCGAATGCCCGGCGATCCACATTCAGGAACCGCAACGACGTCGCCTTACGAATCGCGCGGTCCCAATCGACGTACCGGAAGTTGACGTACTCAGGTTCCCGCACCATCGACGCGGGCAGCGGAGCGACGGCTGCCAGGAAGTCCCGAGCGTAGTCGTTGAGCATGCCGCCGCAGCTCTTGTCGCGAGGCAGGTCTGACGCCTCAAGGAGCAGCACGCTGCCACGGTCAGCAGCGGCCATGGCGGCGGCCACACCGGCCGGTCCGGCGCCTGCGACCACGGTGTCGTACTCGGTCGAACGTCCATTCCCTGGTTGGTCCACGATGCCCCCTGTGACGGTCGCATGACGTGGCCGCTCAGCGATGGTGTGCATTCGCGGCGGCCGTGCTCAGCTTCAGTGCGCTCTGTGTCGCGGAGTGCCCGACGTGCCGGGGGCCAGGGCCTCTGCGCCGCTTCAGGATATCGGAAACACGGGGCTCACGCATGGCGACCGCATGGGCGAGGACCGCGGACGATGCTATGATGCCATGACAGTCTTGGGCGGAAGAGGCGGACGTGATGGCGCGCTGCTGGGAGCTGCGGGGATGCGACGAGGAGATGCAGGCTGTCTGCCTCCACGCCACGACCTTTCATGACCGGTGTCCGTCCAAGTGCGCTTTCGCTAGGTGCGACATGCCCCAGCACACGCTGACGACGGATCCGGCACTCGTTTTTGCGGTTGAGCCCGATCGCGAGCAAGCAATCAAGGAGCCCTGCCTGTCCTGCGCGTTCTTCCTTACGAGCGGCCCCCGACGCTGAGGTCGCACGGGTCACGCAATCGACCGCGGGTCAGTCCATCCCGCGCATCAGGAGCCCTGACAGGAGCTTCGGGTAGAAGTAGGTCGTCTTCTGCGGCATCGTCTCACCGGCAAGAGCGACGGCCCTCATCTGCTCCATCTCGACCGGCCTCACGAGAAACGCGACGTGGCGCCCGTCGGCCACCGAGGCGGTAGCGGCCTCAGCGTCCTTCACGAACGACAGGCGGTCGAGCGTCTCGGGTCTGTCCGGATGGATGCCGAGCGCCCGGGCGAGGACGAGTTCCTGCACGAGCGAGACGTCGAGAGTCTTCCAGGCGAGCGAGCGTGCTATCGGCATGAGCGCGTCGAGGTCGGCGGTGGCTGGTACAGATGCCAGGATCGGGGCCGGTCGGCCGGGGACGACGACTACGAACCCGGGCGTCTCGAGCGTTGCGAGCGCTTCATCGACCGGCGCGTGTGGGGGAACGTCCCGGAGATCGAACGTCTCGGCCAGCGCGCCGACAAGCGCCTGAGCGTCGAACGAAGGCGCGACAGAGGCGATTCGGTGAGTCGGCAGGACCACCAGGCCGGGGTCGTCCATGTTGACGAGTGCCATCATCACGAAATCGTACGGCGGGTCGGGCGTGTGCTCGGACCCGGGCTGACGTCCGGCGGCCCTGCGCCTCTCGTCGCGGTATGCGAGGGCCGTGGTGTAGCGATGGTGGCCATCGGCGATGAAGACCTGTGTGTCAGAGAGCGAGTCGGCGATCTCGGCGATCGCCGCGGGGTCCGCGAGCGTCCAGACCGTGCTGACGACGCCATCGTCGCCGGTCGCGGTCATCGTCGGCCGACCCGATATCGCGTACGCGATGTGCCTGTCGGCGACATGCGCCGGATCACTGTACAGGCCGAACACCTGACTGAAGTTGGCCGCGCACGCGCGTGTGAGGTTGTAGCGGTCGCCCAGCGCTTTTGGCAGCGTCTGTTCGTGCGGCAGGATCACGTTCTCGTCAAACGCCCTCAGCTCCACCTCACCGATGAGCGCGCGCCGACGGTGCTCGCGATCACCGAACCGGAAGTGCTGCTCAAGGATGTAGAGCGCGGGCACCCGGTCTTTGACGACCACTCCCGAATCTCGCCACGAGCGCCAGCGCAGGCGTCCAGTGACATAGCGGTTCTGAGGCGCCGACGGGTCGAGGGACCCTTCGGGCAGTTCGAGGGCGACCACGTTCCGGGCGTCGCGGGCGAGCAGGGCCGCGCGCTGCTGGTCGGAGACGACATCGTACGGGGGCGCGACGAGATGGGAGACGTCGGCGGACGTCCGAGCGTACGCATATGCTTTGAACGGCCGGAGGCGGGCCACGGGAATCCTCTCGCGTCGGGAGTTGACGAACCCGGGCATGCGGAGCAACGCCGGGTCTCTCCTGCAGTCTAGGGCAATCCGAGCCGGACCTTCCAGATGTTTCGGGGAGCCGTTCCCATCAGCCCAGGAGAGCTCGTATGCCGACGAAGGAGAGCATGCCGGCCACAGTGGCGCCCAGGAAGCTGCGCGTGAGGTGGTAGACGATCCCGGTGATGATCGCGGCGAGAAGATAGGGGCTGCGAAGCGTGAGCAGGTACGTGCCGCCCGGGCGGAGCACCTCACCGGCGACAAGCGCGCCCATCACCGAGGCCGGGACGAACGAGAGCCAGCGGACGAGCGGTTCGGGCAGGCGCAGCCGGGAAACGACCGCGATCGGCACGAACCGGACGACGAAGTTGGCGAGCGCCATGAGTGCGATGACCGACCACACGTAGCCGCCGGTCACCGAAATGCCACCGCCGCACAGGTCGCAGCCCCCATTGAGGCGATGACGACGATCCAGCTCGAGGGAATCGCGATGCCCACCGTGTTCAGGAGTGGCAGGGAAACAGCAAGCGCTCCCGCGACGCAGGCCGCCAGCATGTGGCGGCGGTCCTCGGCAAGCGCCAAGAGCAGAGCTGTGAACATCGCCGGCATCGCGAAGTCGGCGCCCCACCGTGCCGGGTCTCCCAGCAGGGGAGCTGCGAGCGCGCCCGCAGCGGTGCCGACGACCCACCCCGTCCAC
>DASSAH010000095.1:0-1500 GCA_035685585.1 Coriobacteriia bacterium | reverse complement strand
ATCCGCGCGCGACCTCGAGGGATTCGTCGAGGACATCACGGAACGGACCCGTGCGGAGGAAGCACTCGCGCGTGAGCACGATCTGCTCACCGCGCTCATGGACACCTCCCCGGATCACATCTACTTCAAGGACCGGGAGAGCCGGTTCATCCGGGCCAACCGGGCTCTCGCGGCCCGCTTCGGCCTGGAGGATCCCGCCCGGACGATCGGCCGAACCGACTTCGACTTCTTCACGCGCGAGCACGCCGAGAAGGCCCGCGCTGACGAGCTGCGCATCATCGCCACCGGCGAGCCGATGACCGATGTCCAGGAGCTCGAGACATGGCCCGACCGGCCCGACACCTGGGTTTCGACGACGAAGCTGCCGTTGCGAGACACGCATGGTGCCATTGTCGGTACGTTCGGCATCTCGCGGGACATCACGGAGCGGCGGCGCCTGGAGGAACGGAACCTGCACCTCGCCGCCCTCGTCGAATCCTCGAGCGACGCCATCGTCGGCCTGGACATCGACCGTCGCGTCACGAGCTGGAACCGGGGTGCCGTGCGTATATATGGCTACCTGCCCGAGGAGGCCATCGGACAGCTCTCGTCCGTCTTCATTCCCCCTGAACACCTCGCAGCCTCGGCCGATCTGCGCGATCGGATCATGCGGGGCGAATTGATCGAAAACTTCGAGACCATGCGTCGGCGCAAGGACGGGAAGGACATCCACGTCTCGCTCTCGCTGTCACCGATACGCGATCCCGACGGGAACATCGTCGGCACCGCTTCCATAGCGCGCGACGTCACGGTCCGCAGGACGCTCGAGGCCCAGGCCATGCGCGCGCAGCGGCTGGAGAGCCTGCGCATCCTCTCCGCCGGGGTCGCCCACCAGTTCAACAACATCAACGCGATGGTGAAGGGATTTCTCGACATCCTCGCCGGGGGCGAGACGCTGTCGCCGAGGGGAAAGGATTACGTGGACCACGCCCGCCGGGCGATCCAGCGGGCGGTGGACATCACGGAGCGGATGCAGGGCTTGAGCGGAGCAACTTCCGGATCCGCCGAGGGAACGGACAACGTGGTACAGATCGACGACGTACTGCGGTCGTTCGAGCAGCGCATCGCGGAGCAGGGCGTGGAGGTCATACGCGAGCTCACCGCCGCCCAGCCGACAAACCTCGGTTCGTACCGGTTCAGCTTCATCGTCACCAGCCTCGTGGCGAACGCGCTCGATGCGATGCTCGGGGCGCCGCGCCGCGTCCTCACCGTGCGCTGCGGCCCCACGGACCTCGGGGTGTTCCTCGAGGTGGCGGACACCGGCTGCGGCATTCCACCCGAGGGGATGACGCGCCTCTTCACGCCTTTCTACACGACCAAGGGAGAGTGGGCCGCGCCGGGCTCGCCGCAGTCCGCGACGCGAGGCGTCGGGCTGAGCCTCGCCGTGTGTCAGAGCATCGTCTCGGAATCCGACGGCCGCATCGACGTGGACGGCGGGAGCGGAAGCGGGGCGGTATTCCG
>DASSAH010000094.1:0-3181 GCA_035685585.1 Coriobacteriia bacterium | reverse complement strand
CAGACGCAGGTCCCTGCGGAACCAAAGGATCGTACTCCCGGGCATGCGCCCCCTCTTTCTTCACGGGGTTTGTTCCCGAGGTACAGGGATCGCATCGGCTTGGCGGGTACACTCTCATACGCATGTGCGAGGCGGGGGCTCGCTGTCGACGGGGGAAGGGATTCTGTGGCCGAACTCATCACCAAGACCGTGCCGATGGGTATCAGCGCGTGCGTGTATCGCTGTCCCGTACGCTACAACGGCAAGTCGTTCGATGCGCTGGCCACCCTCGGCCGCGAGCGATCCGACTTCGCGTTCACCCCGGTCTGCCCGGAGTGCATGGCGGGGCTCGGCGTGCCGAGGATGCCCATCCACCTTACCGGTCCGGGTCAGGAAGTGCTTGCCGGCGTGGCGAAGGTGCGCGACCGGAGGGGCCGTGACGTGACCGAGGTGCTCGTCGAGGGCAGCAAGGTGTGCATGGCCGCGCTCAAGCGCGCGGGCGTGCGTGCGATGATCGTGAAGGAGTCCTCGCCGTCGTGCGGCGTCTACAAGGCGAAGGTCGGCAAGAAGCGCGCCGAGCAGATAGAGGGTTCCGGTGTGTTCGGGGCGATGCTGCTCGAGACGGGGTGGTTCCTCATCCCGGATAGCGCGCTTGCCAACCCGCTCCTCTGGTGGGACTGGAGGCGGCGCCTCCACGCGTGGCTCTGGCTGTCAGACCGTGAGTTCGTGCGGGCGAAGGACCTCTACGACGCCTGGCACGTGGTCAAGTTCCTTCTCCAGGAGACGAGTCGGCCGTTTGCCGATGCGATGGGCCGAGAGCTGGCAGCCCTTCCGAAGAACCCGCCCGCCGCCGCACTCGAGGACGCCAGGGCGCGCATCCTCGATGCTCTGCGCACGCCCTCGACCCGTCCGCGTATTCGGCAGGCACTGTGGAAGACCTACATCAACGCCAAGAAGCACGGCAAGCTGGACGGCGTCGATCTCCATGATCTCGACGTCAACTCCCCCGAGGTCACCACGAACCTGATGACTATCGTCAAGGAACTGACCACGCTCGAGCGAGTGAGCTTCGAGAACGACCTGCTGTTTGGAACGAGTCCGGTGCTCAGGCGCGACGCGAGGCGTGTCCGCGCGCGTGACATCGCGAACGAGGAGTGACCCATGGACGCTCTTGACGCCATCATGTCGCGCCGCAGCATCCGCCGGTATACCGGTGATCCGGCCACGCGAGAGCAGATCGAGACGGTCCTGCGGGCGGCTCAGGCGGCGCCCTCGGCGAACAACCAGCAGCCATGGCGTTTCATCGTCCTCACCGGGCGCGAGGCGCTCGCGGCCGCCGCCGCCACGAGCCCGTACGCGAGGATGCTCGCCGATGCGGCCTTCGGCATCGTGGTGTGCGGCGAGACGGAGGGACTCAGGAGCCCCGGCATGTGGCAACAGGATTGCTCGGCCGCCGTTGAGAACGCCTTGCTGGCCGCCCATGCGCTCGGACTCGGCGCGGTGTGGCTCGGCTACTACCCGAAGATGGAGCGCGTGACGCCGTTGAAGGAGCTGCTCGGCATCCCAGAATCGGTCGAGCCGCTCGCCATCCTCTCGATCGGGCACCCCGCGGAAGACAAGCCTCCGTCCGAGCGGTACGACCCGGCGCTCGTCCACTTCGAACGCTGGCAGTCCTGAGTGCTGCTCTCCGCCGAAGGGCTCGCGTTCACAACGCCGGGTGACGAAGGTCTGATCGAGGTGCTCGGCAGTGTGTCGCTTCGCGTCGACGCTGGTGAGATCGTCGATGTCCGCGGCCCGTCCGGCGCGGGGAAGACCACCCTGTTGCGCGCGGTGGCCCGCCTGCTACCGGGCGCGACGGGCGTGCTTGCGCTCAAAGGCCGTCCGGCCGCCGAGTATTCGCCTGCCGAGTGGCGCCGCCGGGTGACGCTCGCGCCGCAGGTCGCCACGCTCATGCCAGGCACCGTGCTCGACAACCTCCTGCTCCCCTGGCGGCTCAGGATACGCGCCGGGGACCAGGCTCCGGCCACATCGGCGCTCGAGAAGGCGCTCGGCGATGTCGGACTCGCGGATGTCGCGCTCTCCCGCGACGCGTCGCGCCTCTCAGTCGGGCAGGCCGCCCGGGTCGCGCTCCTCCGTGTGGTGCTGACCGGGCCCGACGTCCTCCTCTTGGACGAGCCCGAGGCGAACCTCGACGGCGAGAGCGCTGCGCAGGTGGCGGGAATGACTGGCCGGTTCGCGGCGGCCGGCGGGGCCGTGCTTCGCGTCCGCCACGGGCACGAAGGCGCACCCGCGACCCGGAGCGTGTGGCTTGAGGCGGGTCGTCTGACGGAGGATGAGGGATGAACGAGCTCGCCGGCGGCGTCATCGAGATCGGATGGCCGCAACTGCTTCTGTCGACCGGGTTCGTGGGTATCGCGGGGCTCCTCTCCATGCGTCTATCCCTCGGTCTTGGTCGCGACCTGGCTGTCGCGACCGTGCGCACGTTCTTGCAGCTCATCGCGCTCGGCCTTGTTCTGCGCTGGGTGTTCGGCGTGGAGAGCGCGTGGCTCGTGGTGGCGATTCTGACGATCATGATGGCCGTGGCGGCGCACACCGTGGCGACCCGCGCTCCCGATGCCCCTCCGGGGATTCTCAGCGGCTCGATGGCCTCGATGCTCATCACCGGGTTCACCGTCACGTTCGCGGTGACAGGCCTCGTGATCCAGGTGGAGCCGTGGTACCGAGCGCAGTACGTGATCCCGATTGCGGGCATGGTGCTCGGCAACTCGATGAACGGCATCGCGCTCTCGCTGGAACGGACGTTCGCCGATCTCGACGCGCGAGCGGGGCAGGTGCTCGCGCTGACGGCGCTCGGGGCGACCCCGTGGGAAGCGGCCTCGGACTCGGTCAGAGTGGCGGTCCGGGCTGGTCTCATCCCGACGATCAACGCGATGGCCGTTGCGGGCATCGTGTTCATCCCCGGGATGATGACCGGACAGGTGCTTGCCGGCGCCGACCCGCTGAAGGCGGCGTACTACCAGATCGTCGTCATGCTGATGGTAGCGGCGGCGACAGCCGTGGGTTCAGTGCTGGCCGTGCTGCTCACGTTTCGAGCGCGCTTCACGGCCGAGGGGATTTTCGTGGAGAAGGGGTACCGGCGGTGAGGCGGACACGCCGGTCGCACGGCATCGCCGGGTCGCGCCGCGGTTGCCGCGACACCGGC
>DASSAH010000093.1:0-8451 GCA_035685585.1 Coriobacteriia bacterium | reverse complement strand
CGGCCGCTTCTCTGTCGGCGCGGGAAGGGAGCTGGTCGGCGACGGCACCCGCGGCGGCGAGCGCGGAGCGGTATGACGCCCACGCCGCGTCCGTCGCAGCCCGGGCCGCGGTGACGTCGGAGCTGGTCGGCGCCTGATCGGCGACCCCTGCCAGAGCGGATTCCGCTTGAGCGACGCCCGAACGGGCCTGGGCCACGGCGAGCTCGAGCGGTGCGGGGTCCATGACGGCAAGCACCGTGCCCTTTGAGACGGCCTGGCCCTCACGGACGCGGACCTCCGCGAGCAGGCCGGCGACAGGAGGGGCCACGTCGGCGCGCACGCCCGACTCGACTTCCCCGGAGGCAGTGACCGTCACCGAGAGGTCGGCTCGCTCGACTGTCGTAGTCTCCACATCGACGGTCGCGCCCTCGACGCCGAGCACGACGTACGCGAGGACGCCTCCCACCGCGGTAAGTGCGACGAGCGCCGCTGCAATCCTGGCCCTACGGGACACGATTCCTCCTCATCCGCCGCCGGCGGGATGCATCCCCGTCGGCGCTGCCATGTTCTCGAGCACTGTGGGAAGCTCGTCTATCGAGCGTAGAGCATACTCTGGGCCAGGTCCCATCAGGACGTGCGGTTCGAACGCCCCCCAGAGAGCCGCTACCGCCACGGCGCCCGCCGCCCGAGCGGCCACCATGTCATGGGGGCTGTCGCCGACGTACGCGCATTCCTTCGGCGGCACTGCCATCAGCTTGGCCGCGTGCAGCAGCGGGTGCGGGTCCGGTTTGTGCCGGTTGACATCGTCCGCGGTGACCAGGACTTCGAAGTAGCCGCCAAGGCCGAGCGCCTCGAGCCCGCGTCTTGCCATCGGGGTCCCCTTCGAGGTGACGACTCCCATCCGGTAGCCACGCCCCGCGAGCTCGACGAGCGTCTCCCGAGTGCCGGGGTACTCGGCGATCATCTCATCATGGTGACGCGCGTTGTGCTCTCGGTAGACCCGAAGGAGCTCTTCTGCGTGCTCGGGAGCGATCTCGCGCATCTGGTTCGCGAGCGGCACCCCGACGTTTCGCATGAGCACGTCGTCGGGCAGCGGCGCACCGAGCACCTCTGCGGTCGCATGCCGGAACGAGCTCAAGATGAGCGCGACGGTGTCGATAAGCGTCCCGTCAAGGTCGAACAGGACCACCCGCACCCGGTGCCGGAGTCCCGCTTCACCCACGACGCGGAATCCTACTCCTCACCGATGTCCTCGAACTCTTCACTCGCGAGCAGCTCCGCTTCGGCCTCTCGGTCTCCTCCGCCTGGTTCGGCGTCGAGCGCGGTCTCCACGGCCCCCTCGTCGAGCAGACGTCCCTGCCCCTCGGGGACCCTCGCCGCACGCTTCTTGCTCGAAGACACGCGGGCGATGCCGCACACCCGGTCGCTTTCACCGACGTTCATGACCTTGACGCCCTGCGTGGAGCGGCCGAGGCGTGAGACGTCCTGCGCCCGGACCCGGATGATGACACCCTCGTCCGATATGACCATGAGCTCGTGGACGGGTAGCACGACCTTCATGCCCGCCAGCGGACCCTTCTTCGGCGTGACCTGGATGGTCTTGACGCCCATCCCCCCGCGCCTCTGGACCGGATACTCGGACAGCGGCGTGCGCTTGCCGTACCCCCGCTCGGTCACGACGAACAGCTCGCTCCCTTCCGGGGCGATCTCCATGCCGAGCACGTACTCCCCGGGCTTGAGTGCCATGCCCTTCACGCCCATCGTGTCGCGCCCCATGGGCCGTGCGTCGCTCTCGTCCCAGACGATCGCCTTGCCCGCGGTCGAGACCATGACCACTCGCTCTCCGTCGCGCACGCGGCGAACGCTGATGAGCTCGTCACCGTCGCGCAGATTGATCGCGATGATGCCATCGCGCCTGCTGCGGTCGTACGCGTCCATCGCGGTCTTCTTGGACATGCCCTCCCTGGTCGCGAAGAGCAGGTAGTCGTCGGCCGAGAACCCGCGGGTGTTGATGACAGCCGCGATGCGCTCGTCCTGCGCGAACGGAAGCAGGTTCACAATCGCTGTGCCGCGAGCATGCCGGGAGCCGACAGGGAGCTCGTGGACTTTCAGGCGGTAGACCTTCCCCGCGGTTGAGAAGAACAGCACGTAGTCGTGGGTGGAACTGATGAAGAGGTGCTCAACGAAGTCGTTCTCGCGCAGGTTCGTCCCCGCGACGCCCTTGCCTCCCCGCTTCTGTTGGCGGAACGTCGCCACAGGCAGGCGCTTGACGTAACCCGCCTGCGTGATGGTGACCACCATGTCTTCCTCGGCGATGAGGTCCTCGATGTCGAGGTCGTGCGCGGCCGACGCCAGCTCCGTGCGCCGCGCGTCGGCGAATCTCGAGCGCACCTCGGCCAGCTCCTCTTTCACGATGCGCATGACGAGCGCGACGTCTCCGAGAATCGATTGGTACCACGCGATGCGCTTCCGGAGGTCCGCGAGCTCTTCATCGATCTTATGCCGCTCGAGTCCGGTCAGGCGCCTCAGGCGCATCTCGAGGATCGCGTCCGCCTGCGCTTCGGTGAGAGCGAACCGCTCGGAAAGGCGGGTCTTCGCATCCCGGTCGTCAGCGCTCCCTCGGATGATGGCGATGACCTCGTCGATGTTGTCGAGCGCAATCACGTATCCGTCGAGGATGTGCGCCCGCTCCTCGGCCTTGCGCAAGTCGTAGGCTGTCCGGCGGGTGATGACCTCTTTTTGGAACTCGATGTAGCTCTTGAGCGCCTCCGTCAGCGTGAGGGTCCGCGGGACGCCGTTGACGAGCGCGAGCATGATCACGCCAAAGCCGGTCTGTAGCTGCGTGTGCTTGTAGAGCTTGTTGAGGGCCACCTGCGGGATGCATCCCTGCTTGAGCTCGACGACGACGCGCATGCCCTTGCGATCCGACTCATCGCGCAGGTCGCTGATTTCGGTGAGCTTCTTCTCCCGCACAAGGTCCGCGATCTTCGCTACGAGCTTCGACTTGTTCACCGTGTACGGGATCTCCGTGATGATGATGCGCGTCCGTCCCGTGGTCGTCTGCTCGACGTGCGCCCTCCCCCGCACCTTGATGGATCCACGGCCTGTCGCGTAGGCCTCCCGCACACCGTCCGTTCCCATGATCACGCCGCCGGTCGGGAAGTCCGGGCCGGGCAGCACCCTCATGAGATCGTCCAGGGTCGCGTCGGGGTCGTCGATCAGGAGGGTCGTGGCGTCGATCACCTCGCCGAGATTGTGCGGCGGTATGTTCGTCGCCATGCCTACCGCGATGCCCGACGACCCGTTGACCAGCAGATTGGGGTAGCGGCTCGGCAAGACGAGCGGCTCGGTGAGCGACTCGTCGTAGTTCGGGCCGAAGTCGACGGTCTCTTTGTCGAGGTCGCGCAAGAGCTCCATCGCTATCTTCTCGAGGCGCGCCTCCGTGTACCGCATGGCTGCCGCCGAATCGCCGTCGACCGAGCCGAAGTTGCCGTGCCCGTCAACGAGGGGGGCGCGCAGCGAGAACTTCTGCGCCATGCGGACCATCGTGTCGTAGACCGCGACGTCGCCGTGCGGATGGTACTTACCGATGACCTCTCCGACCGTCCACGCCGATTTCTTGTACGACCTGCCGGCGGTCAGTCCCGACTCGTGCATCGCGTACAGGATGCGCCGGTGTACGGGCTTGAGTCCGTCGCGCACGTCGGGCAACGCGCGGGCCACGATGACGCTCATCGAGTACTCAAGGAAGCTCTCGCGAAGCTCGTGCTGTATGTCGATCGGTATGACGGTGCCGCCTACCAGGTCCTCAGTCGTCACGTACGCTCTCCTCGCTGCTTGAGGCCGCGCGCTCCCAGCCACGTCGCCAGAGCCGCCAACACGCCACCCATCATGCTCATCACCAACGCTCCCACGATGCCTGCCGGTCCGCCGCCCGCGCTTCGCGCGAGGGCGACCATGCCCCAGATCACGAGCATGATCCCGAGTACCCCTACGAACCCCGAGACGATCAGCGCGACCTTGCCCGCGTCGCGCACCCCCGCGGGCTCCTCTGCCCTCAGGGCCGCCAGCATCGCATCGACCTGCGCGCTGTCAGGTCCTTCAGAGACGGACCCGGATTCGGGCGCGCCTGTGGCCGACGGCGCCGGGATGGCCGCGCGGACGGCTTCGGCCGGGTCCGGCCGATCCTCTCGCTCATCAGGCGAGGCGGCGTGCCGCTCGCGCTCCAGCCGTTCGAACCGCTCGCGCTCCCACGGCGGAGGGACGAACCGCCTCGGCTCCCGCCGCTGTCCTCCGCCTTGCGTCATCACCCGTCCACTCGCGCTAGATGTCGAGGAACCGCACGTCTTTGGCGTGTCGCTGGATGAACTCCCGCCTCGGTTCCACCTGGTCGCCCATGAGGTCGGCGAAGGATTTCTCCGCTCCAAGCGCATCATCGACAGTCACCTGGAGGAGCGTACGCCGCGCCGGGTCCATCGTGGTCTCCCACAACTGCTCGGCGTTCATCTCCCCGAGGCCCTTGTACCGCTGGATCGAGTACCGTGCGTTCTCCGGCAGTCGCGCGATCGCCTGCTGGAGCTGGCGCTCGTTATACGCGTACTCCTGCCGCTTACCCACCGCGAGCTTAAAGAGCGGGGGCTGCGCGATATACAGATATCCGGCCTCGATCATCTCGCGCATATACCGGTAGAAGAACGTGAGGATGAGGCAGCGGATGTGCGCGCCGTCGACATCAGCGTCGGTCATGATGATCGCCTTGTGGTACCGCGCCTGACTCAGGTCGAACTCCTCGGCGATACTCGTGCCCAACGCGGTGATCATCGCCTGAATCTCTTCCGAGGTCAGAGCACGGTTGATCCCCGCCTTCTCGACGTTGAGAATCTTTCCCTTGAGCGGCAGAATCGCCTGAAACGACCGATCGCGCGCCTGCTTGGCGGTACCCCCGGCCGAATCTCCCTCCACGAGGTAGATCTCGGTGAGCTCAGGGTCGCGCACCGAACAGTCCGCGAGCTTCCCCGGCAGAGTGGTCGACTCGAGCAGGCCTTTGCGGCGCGTGAGCTCGCGCGCCTTGCGGGCGGCCGCGCGGGCCTTCGCCGCCTGCGCCGCCTTGCTCACGATAGCTCGCGCCGGCTTGGGGTGTTCTTCGAGATACTCGGCGAGCGCCTGCATCACCGTCGACTGCACGAAGCCTCGCATCTCCGTGTTGCCGAGCTTCGTCTTCGTCTGCCCCTCGAACTGCGGGTCGCGCAGCTTCACTGAGACGATGGCGACCAGGCCCTCTCGGATGTCCTCCCCCGAGAGGTTGTCGTCTTTGTCCTTCAGGATCCCTTGCCGGCGCGCATAATCGTTGACCGTGCGTGTAAGCGCGTTCTTGAATCCTTCCAGGTGGGTCCCGCCTTCGTGCGTGTTGATGTTGTTCGCGAACGCCAGCACCGAGTCCGAGTAGCCGGTGTTCCACTGCATCGCCACCTCGATCGCGCCTTCTTCTCCCTCGGCCTCGAAGTAGACGACTCTGCTGTGGACCGTGTCTTTGGACTCGTTGAGGTACTTCACGAAATCGACGACGCCGCCTGCGTAGCGGAACTCCTCGCGGCGCGGCTCAAGTTCGCGCTCGTCGGTGAGGGTTATCTTGAGGTTCTTGTTGAGGAACGCGGTCTCGCGCATCCTCGTTGACAGGGTCTCGAAGTCAAAATCGACCGTCTCGAAGATGGTGTCGTCGGGCCAGAAGGTGATCGTGGTGCCCGTCGCCTTGGAGCGGCCCGCCGCGGAGAGGGTTCCGGTGGGCTTGCCGAACGCATACGCCTGCGTCCAGACCTTCCCGTCGCGCTTGACTTCGACTTCCAGCCGCGACGACAGGGCGTTGACCACCGACACGCCCACCCCGTGGAGACCGCCGGAGACCTTGTACCCGTCTCCACCGAACTTGCCTCCCGCGTGCAAGACGGTGAGCACGACCTCTATGGCCGGCTTGCGATACTTGGGAACGTTGTCGACCGGGATTCCCCGGCCGTTGTCGATGACGGTGACGGAGCAGTCGGGCCGGATCGTGATGTCGATGGCGGTGCAGTACCCCGCGAGAGCCTCGTCGACCGAGTTGTCCACTACCTCATAGACGAGATGGTGCAGCCCCTTCGGGCCGGTGGATCCGACGTACATCCCTGGGCGCTTGCGCACCGCTTCGAGGCCCTCGAGCACCTGGATGTCTTTTGCTGAGTACGTCTTCTCGGGCACACCGTCTCCTTCATACGGCGCGACGCGCCGGGCGGGGATTCGACCACGACATCTTGTGGTCTACCTCTGTATTCTACCACAAGTCCTGGGGCTCTCCCTGGCGCCAGGCACCCTCGGTCCGTGCCTTCTCATGACCGTTTGTCCGCTCGCGCGCCATGCGGGCCTTCCTCACTTCGAGCTCTTTGACCTGCGCCCGCACGACCGCGTGTCGCACCCCTTCGTGCTCGATCGCCGAGGCCTGGCTCTCGATCTCCGCCACCTCCTCGCGCGTGAGCGGCTGCGGCTCCACGAACTCTCCCCCCCAGCGACGCGAAACGTCCTCTTCGGCCCCGACGGCCGCGTGAGCCTGGCTCACCGACCGGGACACAGTGAACCGAATCGTCCGTACCGCTTCCTCACCCAGAACCGAATTCAGCCGAGCGCGCAGCTCCTCCGAGAGTGCCGCGAGTTCGGTGGCCCACGCGTGGGAGCCCACCTGTACGACCAACTCTCCCCCTCGCAATCCCGCGCTCAGGGTGTGGCGCTCGATCTCCGGACCCGCAACCTCCGACCAAGCCTCGACCACCCGGGCCTGTCGGGATCCCTGTGCCGCGCCCGACGACAACACCAGTTCGCGGACGGCGTCCGACACCCTGACCGTCCGTCCTCGCCGCCGCTCAGACATCGC
The DNA here is from genome assembly GCA_035685585.1 of Coriobacteriia bacterium. Lineage (GTDB taxonomy): Bacteria > Actinomycetota > Coriobacteriia > Anaerosomatales > SLCP01 > DASSAH01. The sequence goes on along the minus strand of DASSAH010000093.1, from coordinate 1,574 downwards.
CGACCGCCACCACCGCAGCCCGCTCAAGAAGATCGGGCGAGAAATAGTCGAGATTCGTTGTCGTGATGATCGTCTGTGAGCCGCCGAGAAGGCGCGCGGAGAGCGCCTCGCGGCGCCTCGCGTCGAATTCGGACATCACGTCGTCGAGCAGAAGCACCGGGGGGGCGCCCGAGACCTCGCGCACGACCTCGAGCTCCGCTAGTTTCCACGAAAGGGCCACCGACCGATGTTGCCCCTGTGAGGCGTACCTCCTGGCAGAGCGGCCCGTGACCTGAATCGACACGTCGTCGCGGTGGGGTCCGGTAAGCGTGCTTCCCCGCTCCCGTTCGTGGTCGCGCCGAGCGTGCAGCCCTTCCAGTATCGCCATCCGTATCTCGCTCTTCTCCACGCCCGGCGCGCCCTCGCACGGAATCACGGAGTCGGCCCAGCTCGCCCGGTATCCGATCGAGAGCAGCTCTCCGTCGCTGATCTCGGAATACGCTCGCGACGCCGGCGCTGCGAGTCGGGAGAGCAGCCGAATCCGATGGGTTGCGAAGCTCGCTCCCACGTCCGCGAGCATCTCGTCCCACGGTTCCAGGTCTCTCGCCGGAGCTCCCTGCCTGATCAGCGCGTTTCGTTGCCTTACGAGTCTGCCGTACTCGATTCGTATGGCCGAATAGGCCGACGCGAGCCGGTCGCCCAGCGAGTCCAGCGAACCCCTGCGAGCCTCCGACGGCCCCTTTGACAGAGCAAGATCCTCCGGCACGAAGGTCACGAGGGGGATCTTCCTCGACACATCCGAGACCGCGCGCCGCAGCCTGCCGTTCAAGGAATACTCGCGCGCACCGTCTCGGACTATCCGCACTTCGACGCCTACGGTCGTTCCCGCCCTCACCGCCGTGAGCGCTACACTCGCCCGCTCGCACCCATGGGACACGAGGTCCTCCCAGCGGAACGGTCTGAACGAACTCCCTCTTGCTGTTACGGTGATGGCCTCGAGGATGTTCGTCTTGCCGGCGGCATTCTTCCCGACAAGGATTGTCGCTGGGCCGTCGAACTCATGCTCCCACGACTCGTGATTCCTGAATGAGGCGAGGGAAACGGAGCTCAGGTGCAAGCCGAACATCCCTCTCTCATCCTAGCCTCACCGGCATGAGAAGGTAGAGGAATCCCTCATCGTCCGGATTGGTGATAACTCCTGGCTTGAGCGGACTCACGATGCCTATGCGAAGCGACTCCGCATCGCTCGCTGTCAACCCGTCAAGCAAGAACGCGTGGTTGAACGCTATCTCGACATCTTTCCCCTCCACGGTAGCCATGATGTCCTCTGACGCGTCCCCGACATCTGTGGTCTGTGCCGACAGGTTGACGGTCTGATCCTGCTCACTCACCGTGATTCTCAAGGGAGCATTATGTTGTGCCAGGAGAGAGACCCTCTTGACGGCCGACACCATCTCCTGGCGGTTCACAGTCGCGTAGGTCTCGGTCTCCTTCGGAATAAGCTGCTTGTAATTCGGGAACGCACCCTGGATTCTCCGGGCCACAAACTCCGTGTCCCCGAAGGTGAACACGGCCTGACTGTCAGTCGCACCTAT
>DASSAH010000092.1:0-3894 GCA_035685585.1 Coriobacteriia bacterium | reverse complement strand
CTGTGATCGAACTGCCGAGGCTCGGCGCTGACGAGCTACGAAATGCCGCGGCGAAGGCCCAGCGCGAGTCTATCGACAACACGATGGGTACCCCGGCCTGGTCCGCGGGCGGCAACCAGGAGACGGCGACGGGGAGCCCGTCTCCCGTCGACTACCAGACGGTGCGTCCGCCGAACAGCGCGACGTTCACCCGCCAGTACGCCCACTCCAACGCGACTTTGCACCGGTTCGGCTACAAGTACATCGGCCTGAGCAGTGAGCCTTCGGCGCCAGGTCAGGGGACGAGCGACCTCGTGATCGGTCCGCGGAGCTTCGGGGCGTGGCCGGGCAACGGCTATCCGGCGGGGTCCGGCATGAACGACGACTTCGCGTTCGACTCGGTCAACCGGGTGCTGTATCTGGAAGGCACCGTGTTCGTCGACGGGGACCTGACCATCGATCGAGACGTACGGTACCAGGGCAACGGTACGATCGTCGTGAACGGGGACGTCTTCATTCGGGGCGAACTGTACCCCAACAACACGGGCGCCACCGAGGCCGAGCGTCGCCGGATGGGGCCGCGCCACGTGCTCGGGATCGCATCTCCCGGGACCGTGCAGGTGGACGGCCCTTCGGGCAACGTCCCGAGGCCGCAGCCGACCGACCCGCCGAAGCACGCGCTCGCGATCTTCGCGGGCGACACCATCCGGTTCACCACGAACAACTACTTCATCGGATCGGTCGTCGCCGGTCAGATCGACATGGGCAACAACAACGTCCATCTCGTCACCGATCCCGACCTGCCGGACTTCCTGCCCGACAGCCTGCCCGGACGCGACGCGCCGATACTCACGAAAGGTGCGTGGGCGCGCCAATGACAGGCCGATATTGCACTTCCAGGCCATATGCGGTTTCATTGTCGCGAGGAACCACTCGCGGTCACCACTGCCAGGTGGCGACGTGTCTCCGCGGAGCCGATGCACCACGACGTAGCAGTCACGACGCAGCACTGGTAGCAGACAGGTAGGGAGGACTCCGTGGGCCTCATCTCGATGGGCTCGGGTGTGCCGCCGGTGGGTCTCGACATCGGGACCGACCACGTGCGCGCGGCCGTGCTCAAATCGTCCGGGAGCGCCCCGACGCTGACCGCGTACGCCTGCGTGGACATGCCGATGGGCGCTGTGATCGACGGCGAGATCGTCAACCCCGCTGCAGTCTCGGCGGCCATCCGTGAGCTCTGGGGGAAGCCGGGCATCAAAGGCCGCGAGGTCGTCACCGGCGTGTCGAACCAGAAGGTCGTCGTGCGCCTGGTGGACCTGCCGTTCATGGAGCACGACGAGCTCAAGGGCGCCATCCAGTACCAGGCGCAGGACTTCATCCCGATACCGGTCGAAGAAGCGATCCTGGACTTCCAGATCATCGGCGACTACATGACCTCCGGCGACGAGCACATGATGGAGGTCCTCCTCGTCGCGGCGCAGCGCGACACCATCGACTCGACCGTCGCCGCCGTGGAAGGCGCGGGACTCAAACTTGCGGCGATAGACGTCACCTCGTTCGCGATCGTCAGGTCCACGCTCGGCGGGGGCCAGAGCGTGCTCGCCGAGGACGACGAGGCCCCCGACGAAGCGGTGGCCGTCATCCACATCGGGTCGGGGCTCACGAACATCGCCGTGGTCGAGAAGGGCGTGCCGCGGTTCACGCGTGTCTCGTCGCTGTCGGGCAACCAGTTCACGCAGGCGGTGGCGAACCAGCTGAACCTCACGTTCGACGAGGCCGAGCACCTCAAGATCAGCGCCGGCCTTCCCGACCTCTCCACGAACGTGCCCGTCGACCACGAGACCGCCGACGATGCCGCGTTGCGGGTCGCGGCGGTCCAAGACGCGCTGGAGCGCGAGGTGAGCAAGTTCATCACCGAGGTGCGGCGCTCTCTCGACTACTACCTCACGCAGACCACGCAAGCGCGCACGATACGCCGCATCCACCTCACTGGGAGCAGCGCGCAACTGGCGAACCTCCCGCTCTACCTGGAAAAGGGCCTCCAGGCCGAGGTCGTGCTGAGCGACCCGCTGCGTTTCGTCCAGGTCGGCGCGGGCGCGAAGGGCGCGGCGGAACAGGACCGTATGGGCGCCGCCCCCGCCGTCGGCCTCGCGCTCGGGGGGGTGGCGTAGGTGGTGCGCATCAACCTTCTCCCGCAGGAGATCATCGAGAAGCGGCGGTTCGAGCGCAGCGTGCGATATGTCGCGCTCGGCGGCGCCGCGCTCCTCGTCGTCTTGCTGGGCGCGTACGGGCTGCTGTCAGTCCAGGTCAACCGGGGGAACGTGGAGCTGCAGGAGCGTCAGCAGACCGCCGCGAACCTGCTGGCCCAGGCCGAGGCGTTCAGCGTCTTCGAGGAGCGGGAGTCCGATCTGGAGGCACGTCTTGCCCTCGCCGACCAAGCGCTCGCGGGCCGGGTCGACTGGGGCCGTCTCGCGAACGAGCTGTCGCTGGTTGTGCCGTCCGACGTATGGCTCGTCAACCTGGCGGCCGACGAGGAGATGGGACTCACCCTGTTCGCGCGCGCCGTCGACAGCGCGACCGACGTCCCCGACACGGGGCACAAAGCGGTCGCGGCGACACTCGTGCGCCTGGCCGACCTCGAGCAGCTCTCAAGCGTGTGGCTGAGCTCGTCGATAAAGGCCACGTACGAAGAGAGGCCGGTCATCGATTTCTCCGTGACCACCGCCGTCGAACGTCCGGGGTCCCCTGTGGGCGCGGACGGCGTGCCTGCCCCGCCGCCAGGGTCCGGCCAGTAGAGAACGGGACGGGACGAGATGACGCTTTCCTACCGGAACAAGCTGATACTCGCGGGCGCTGGCGCCGTTCTCCTGGCCGCGCTGGTCCTCGCGCTCCTGGTTGTGCCGCAGTTCCAGAAGCTTCGCGCGCAAGGCCAGCAGATCGCCGAGGCCGAGCAGGAGATCTCCCAGGCGCAGACGTTGCTCGCGCAGCGGCAGGAGATCAAGGCCCGCTCGGCCGAGACCGAGGCCAAGCGGCTGCGGCTCGCCAACCAGATGCCGGAATCTCCCGAGCTGGCCTCGCTCATCATCGAGCTGCAGGACACGGTGAACGAAGCCGGGCTCGAGTTCGCGTCGCTCACGCCGCAAGATCCGGCGCCGACCGAGGCCGGTTACTCTGAGATCACGATCGCGATGGCGGTCAGGGGCGCGTGGCAGGACACGGTCGATCTCCTGCAGCGCCTCCCGAGGCTGACCCGCCAAGTCCGCGTCGTGGGATACACGACGGCGGTGCATGAGGACGCGGCTTCGCAAGAAGAGACGCCGCCCGCGGGGACCGAGAAGCCAAACGTCGTCGAGACTGTGGTCACCCTTCGCGTCTACACCATGCCTGGTGAGATCGCGCCACCCTCGACGCCTCCGGCGCCTGACGCCGGGGGACAGCAGTGAGCGGAAGGGGCTAGCAGCGATGGACCACATGGGAGCCGACCGTCGCTTCGTCGATCCGCCTGGACCGGGCCATGACGCGCCGCTCCGCGGGGACGGCGCGTCGCGCCAGAAGCGGCCCGCGCTGATTGTGATCGCGGCCGCGCTGCTCCTGCTCGTTGTCGCAGGCGTCTCGGTGGCGGTGTACACGTTCGTGCTCGACTCCCCGGCCGCGACGACCGAACTCGCGACACCCGTGCCCGTCGAGCAGGCGCCGGTGGCCGGTCAAGAGGCGACGGCGGCGGAAGAGCCGCCGCCCGTGCCGCTCAGCAGGGTGTTCACATTCCGGGACATCTTCGACCCGCTGATCGAACCGGCCGAGGAAGGAGCCGCGGGTGACGGAGCGGCTCCGACACCGCCAGCCACGGATGGCGCTGACGCTGATCAGGACAAGATCACCCTCCAGGATGTGGTGTCGGTGGACGGCGAGCCGGCC
>DASSAH010000091.1:0-1916 GCA_035685585.1 Coriobacteriia bacterium | reverse complement strand
ACTCCCGCGGCGAGCACCACGATGCCCGCGCGAAAGGCGGTGAGCCCGAGCACCGCTCGCGTCCGGGCAGCGATCCCGCGACCCTGGCGCGCGGCGCGCCTGTCGTTACCGTCCATGTCCCTCCCGCGCTCCACGCGCTTGCACGCTCCTGCCTCTCAGACGGCCGTCAGCCCGGCCGCGTGTTCTATCTCGTCCGCCGCGCGGGCGGCGCCGGAAGCCAGGTCGCCGGCGCCCGTGCAGGCCTCTACCACACGGGCGAGGAGCCCCGAGGTGTCAGCCCCGGGCACGGTCGCCGCCCGCAGCCACTCGGCGAGCAGTTCCTCGTCGGCCGCCGCGTCAGGCGCCTGCGAGCGCTCGAGCTCGGGCATGTCCCAGCTCACGCGGATGGCGTTGGCGAACTGGTCGTCGATCTCGGGAGCGTCGAGGTCCGATCCCGCGATCACCATCACGCCTTGCCCGCCGAGCGCGAGGCGTACCTCGGAAAGCCCGCTCAAGACGGTGGCGCGCAGGTCGACGGGCATCTCGCCCCATGCCTCGAGTCCGTCGTAGATGATGACGACCGACCTGAAGGTGAGCGAGGCGAACCGCACGAGCGCTCCGATCGTCTTGCGCGGCGCCCGCGTGATCTTGAGTTCCTGCGCCATCGCGGCGGTCCCGCTCTCGACGTACGTCCTCAACGCGCGCGCCAGCACGGGCGAAGCGTGCGTTCTCATGTGCGCGATCACGTACTCCACGACCGCGAGCCACTCCGCCGCCGTTCGCGAAGACTGCTCGTCGTCCGGATCCTGCGGGGCGGTCGTCTCGTCGCTGGGCGCTTCATCGCCGGGCTCGTCGCCGCTGGCCATCGCGGCGGACTTCTCGGCCGCGTCGTCCTCAGCCGCGTCATCGTCCTCGACCGGGTCGAGCGGCTGGCCCGCCTGCCGGATGCCGGACTCGCGCATGACCTGCGCGAGTCCGCCGTCGACCTTGACGCGCAGGTCGACCGGGGCGCCGAACACGTCCGCCACCGTGGCCTCGGGATCGCTCTCGAACCGCTCCGCGAGCGAGGCGACATCGAGATCACACACCGCCGCCCACTCGGACAATGCGGTGTCCGGCTCGCCGAGCGCACGGCGCGTGTAGCGCGCGATGGTCGTGTCGATGCGCCGCGCGACCACCATCTCGGCGAGCGCCGAAAGGGTGCCGCGCACACGGCCCTTGCGCATCATGATCAGCTGTACGTATACGGGAAGCAGCCCCGACCCGCTCTCTGCACCCAACTCGCGGAGGACCGTCGTCATGGCCCCGCGCGGGTAGTAGGCGGGAAGACTCGACGACTTCAGCACGCGGACAGGGCGGGGGCGCTCGCCGGCGAGCGCTTCCTCGATGGCCGAGAGCATCCGAAGTCCCGCCGCGCGTGTGGTCAGCTTGACGCCGACCTCCCACGCTTCGGTAGCGTCGGCCAAGCGGAACGGGTTGCCCACCAGGCCGAGCGCCCGATGGCGTCGCCAGTCGGCCGCTGGACCGTCGTGGCTTGAGATGCCGTCGTCATCGGACATGTGTGCTCCTCGTCTCGGATCGGTCCGTGTCGCGCGTCCAGTCTGCGGACGTCCGTCCGTCTGCCCTGCGCGGCATCCAGTGGGCCCCGAGCCGGTCTCGGCCCGGGGCCCCCTGTCAGTGCTCCTGAAGGCTCACGCGCCCTTCAGTCTCGTACGCTGTCGGTCACCTACTGGTTGTGGCACCGCTGGCAGACGCCGCGGTTGTCGTGCCTGAGCAGTGCGCTCGACAATGTCGGCTCCACGCCAGCGACTCCTGCGGTCGGTGTAGTGAGCACAGCGCCCCACAGACCCGTCGCCGTGTTGAACTCCGTCGTGGACACCGCCCAACCAGACATCGTCGCCGAGGTGCCGTGTGCGCGGTGGCACGTCAGACAACCG
>DASSAH010000090.1:0-2310 GCA_035685585.1 Coriobacteriia bacterium | reverse complement strand
GCGGCACCGAGTCGGACAATGCCGCCATTCGCGGGATCGTCGAGCGAGCACCCGCCAGCCGGCGCCACCTGATCGTCTCAGCGTTCGAGCACCATGCCGTTCTCGAGCCCGTCCACGTTCTCGAAAAGGCGGGCTACGACGTCACGTACCTCGCGCCGCGTCCCGAGGGTCACATCGACCCGGACGACCTGCGCTCGGCGCTGCGTGACGACACCGCGCTCGTCTCAGTCATGCACGCCAACAACGAGATCGGTACCGTCCAGCCGATACGCGTCCTTGCCGAGCTGTCACATGAGCGCGGCGCGCTGTTTCACACCGATGCGGCCCAGTCCCTCGGCAAGGTGCCGTTCGACGTCGTCGAGTTCGGCATGGACGCCGCGTCGTTCTCGGGACACAAGATCTACGGCCCGAAAGGCGCCGGAGTCCTCTACCTCAAGCGCGGCACGCCGTTTGCGCCGCTGATCCGGGGCGGAGGACAGGAGTTCAAGAGGCGCTCGGGCACCCAGAACGTGGCGGGTGCTGTCGGGTTCGCGACCGCGCTGGAACTCATGGTAGCCGAGATGGGAGCCGAGAGTGTGAGGCTGGCCGCGCTGCGCGACCGGGTGATCGAGGGGATCACGGGGCGCATCGAGAACACCGTCGTCAGCACGACACACCCCGACCGGCTACCCAACATCGCGCACCTGATCATCAAGGGGGTTGAGGGCGAGGCGATGCTCTTGCAGCTCGACGCGTTGGGGATCGCCGTTTCCACGGGCTCAGCATGCTCATCGGGCAGTCTTGAGCCGAGCCACGTACTGTTGGCGATCGGGTGTCCCCCGGAGCTGGCGCACGGGTCGGTGCGCATCTCGCTTGGCAGACAGACGACCGCCGAGGAGGTCGAGTACTTCCTCGAGGCGTTCCCCACGATCGTCGAACGCCTGAGGGCGATGTCCCCGCTCTATGAGAAGATGTATCGCTCCCGTTAGGAGCCGACCGGACCACTCGGCAGGCAGGAAGGAAGCGGCTGTGCTCTACAGCGAGAAGGTCATGGACCACTTCAACAATCCGCGCAACGTCGGCGTGCTCGAGGATGCCGACGGGATCGGGGAGGTCGGGAACCCTGTGTGCGGAGATGTGATGCGCATATCGATCAAGGTCCACGACGATCGCATCGAAGACATCCGCTTCCAGACGCTCGGCTGTGGCGCGGCGATCGCCACGAGTTCCATCGTTACCGAGATGGCGCGCGGCATGACGCTGGCGGAAGCAGTGGCGATCACGAAGAAGCACGTGGCCGACGAACTCGGCGGCCTCCCGCCGGCGAAGATGCACTGTAGCGTGCTCGCGACCGACGGACTCAAAAGGGCCGTCGACGACTACCTCGTCCGCAACGGCCGAGCGCCCATCGCCTCGGGGCTCATCGCGCATGATGATCCCGCCTTCGACCCGCACGTCTCGAGCGACGAGGCGTGCGACATCCCCGGGGAATAGCCCGCGCGTGGCGACGGTGTGGGTCGCGATGAGCGGGGGAGTGGACTCATCGGTCGCCGCCGCCCGGCTCGTGCAAGAGGGCCATCACGTCACCGGCGTGACGATGCAGCTGCTGCCGGAAGGCGACGACGCGGGTGGATGCTGCTCCACGGACGCGCTTCGCAGCGCACGCCGGGTGTGTGACACGCTCGGCATCGCCCACCACACGCTCAACATGCGGGAGGTGTTCCGGCGAGACGTCATCGAGCCGTTCGTCGCATCGTACGCGGCCGGGGCGACCCCGAATCCCTGTATCGACTGCAATCAGCGGATGAAGTTCTCGCATCTGCTCGCGAAAGCACGCACGCAGGGGGCCGACGCGCTTGCGACCGGACACTACGCACGCGTCGCCACGGGACTCGGCGGGACGCGCTCGCTCGAGCGTGCGGCTGACCGCGGGAAGGACCAGTCCTACTTCCTCTACCGGCTCACCGAACCCGCACTGGGCCACGTGCTCTTCCCGCTCGGCGACGTCACCAAGGAGTGGGTGCGGGCCGAAGCCGGACGACTCGGACTGCCGAGCGCAACCCGGCCCGACAGCCAGGAAGTCTGCTTCATCCCTCAAGACCCCGGCTCGTTCGTCGCGGAGCGCCGTGCCGAGGCCGGACTTCCCGGCCCCGTCGTCGACGAGTCCGGGAAGCGCGTCGGAGTCCATCGTGGCGTGTGCCGCTACACCGTGGGCCAGCGCAAGGGCCTACACCTGGCCTCAGGTCCGTGGTACGTGAGCGAGGTCCGTCCACGCGACAACACGGTGGTGGTTTCGCGCGGCGTGCCTGCGACGGTCGAACGGATAGCCCT
>DASSAH010000089.1:0-2947 GCA_035685585.1 Coriobacteriia bacterium | reverse complement strand
GAGGACTGATGTTCGAGCGGGCGAGGGAAGACATACAGGCCGTGAAGGAACGGGACCCGGCCGCGGTCTCGACCTGGAGCGTGCTGCTCAACTACCCGGGTCTGCACGCTGTCTGGTGGCACCGTCAGACCAACTGGCTGTGGCGCCACGGGCGAACGGGGCTCGCGCGCTGGTGGTCGCAGGTGGCTCGGTTCTTCACAGGGATCGAGATCCACCCGGGCGCGAGCATCGGGAGGCGGTTCTTCATCGATCATGGGATGGGGGTCGTGGTCGGAGAGACGACCGTGATCGGAGACGACGTCACGCTCTATCAGGGTGTGACCCTGGGTGGGACCGGCAAGGAGCGAGGGAAGCGTCATCCGACGCTTGAGGACTGCGTGGTCGTCGGTGTTGGCGCCGCGGTGCTCGGCGACATCGTGATCGGCAAAGGGAGCCGTGTCGGAGGGGGCGCCGTCGTCGTGAATGACGTGCCGGCGAACTGCACCGTCGTCGGCATCCCAGGGCGAGTCGTCGTGCGCGAAGGTCGACGGATCGACGCGGTCGACCTTCATCACGAGGACCTGCCCGACCCGGTCGTCGAGATGTTCCGGTGCGTGCAGCGCAGAATCGATCGGCTCGAGGCGCGTATCGCCGCGGGCGAGGTCGCCGACGGCCGAGTCGGGCCGGAGGCGCCGAGCGCGGTCGCGGGTGCCTCGGCGGCACCGTCCCGAGCGGAAGACGCTCGCGGCGAGGAGTCCTCAGGTGCATCGTGCACGTACTGAACGGAGCGAGCAGGTGAGCGAGAAGCATCCCACCATCCGTGTGTACAACACCCTGACCCGTCGCAAGGAAGAACTCGTGACCAGGACGGAGGGGAAGGTCTCGATCTATGTGTGCGGCCCCACGGTCTACAACCACATCCACATCGGCAACGCACGGACATTCCTCACCTTCGACGTGATCCGCCGCTATCTCATGTGGCGAGGGTTTGATGTGACGTTCGTCCAGAACATCACTGACATCGACGACAAGATAATCGCGCGCGCCGCCGAGGAGGGCGTTACCGCCGAGGAGCTGGCGCAGACGTACACAGACGCGTTCCTCGACGTGATGCGTCGGCTCGGGGTGGCTCGTCCCGACGCGCAGCCGAAAGCGACGCAGACCGTCGCGGAGATGATCGTGATGGTCGAGCGCCTCATCGAGCGGGGCAACGCGTACAGCGCGGATGGGGACGTCTACTTCTCGGTGCGATCGTTCCCATCCTACGGGAAGCTTTCGGGCCGTGACGTCGATGAGCTGCGCTCGGGTGCTCGCGTTGAGGTCGGCGAACGCAAGCGGGACCCGCTTGACTTCGCGTTGTGGAAGGCCGCCAAACCCGGGGAGCCACGCTGGCCGAGCCCGTGGGGTGACGGGCGGCCAGGGTGGCACCTCGAGTGCTCGGTCATGTCCGAGAGAGAGCTGGGTCCATCGTTCGACATCCACGGAGGCGCGTCCGACCTCATCTTCCCGCATCACGAGAACGAGATCGCGCAGTCCGAGGCCGCGACCGGCCAGCCGTTCGCGCGCTACTGGCTGCACGGCGGACTCTTGCAGGTCAACGCCGAGAAGATGAGCAAGTCGCTCGGCAACTTCATGTTGCTGCGCGAGGTCCTCGCGGACTACGACGCGCCAGTCGTCAGGATGCTCATGCTGCAGACCCACTATCGAAGCCCGCTGGACTTCTCGCTGGAGCGGCTCGACGAAGCCGCGTCCGCGTATGAGCGCGTGGCGACACTCGTCCGCAACATCCGCTGGACCCGGGGGACGACGCCCGCGCCCGTCGGCGCGACCTCGGCCGAGCGTGACGAGCTGACACAGGCCGCGGTGTGGGCGCGCGATCGGTTCATCGCGGACATGGACGATGACTTCAACACCGCGGGGGCGCTGGGCTCTCTGTTCGAGCTTGCGCGGGTCGCCAACACGTTCATGGCGGCGCACCCTTCGGGCCTTCAATCAGCCGACCTCGTCGTGTTGGCCACGGTCGAGGAGACCTTCGTCGAGCTTCTCGGTTCGCTCGGCGTGCGCATCGTCGAGACTGCGATTAGCGGCTACCCTCTCGAGGTGATTGCCCTCGCGGAGCAGCTCGCGGGGTATTCCGGCGCGAGCACCGATGCTGCGGTCGAGGCGTTGCTCGCCGCGCGCGCGGTGGCGCGCACCGAGCGCAACTGGTCCGCGGCGGATGCCGTGCGTCACGGCCTGGCTGAGCTCGGCTTCATCATCGAGGACACTCCCCAGGGCGCGCGCGTGAGCTTCCAGCCGAGGAGCTGAGCGGTGTGAGCGCCGTGGTCGAGGGTCGCCGCGCCGTCATCGAGGCGCTGCGTGCCGGGGTGCCTGTGACGGCGGTGGTCTGCGCCGAGGGATCCGGCGGCAGTCCGATCGATGAGATCCGCCGCCTCGCGGCGGAGCGCGGCATCCCCGTCCACGCGGCGCCTCGCCGCGAGCTGGACGAGCGTAGCGTTCGAGGTGCCCACCAGGGCGTGCTCGCCGAGGTGGCACCGCACACGTATGCGGAACTCGAGGAGGTTCTGTCGAAGGTAGGCAAGCGCCCGGACAGCCTGATCGTCGTCCTCGATCACATCACCGACGAGGGCAACCTGGGTGCGGTTGCCCGTTCAAGCGAGGTGGCGGGGGCGGATGCGCTCGTGATTCCGAAGGCGCGGTCGGCGTCGGTTGGACCCGTGGCGCACAAGGCTTCAGCCGGCGCCCTCTCGCATCTGCCCGTGGCGCGGGTAGCCAACATCGCTCGGACGCTCGAGCGGCTCAAGGAGGCGGGGTACTGGGTGGTGGGCGCCACCGCAGCAGCCGAGACTCTCGCGTGGGACGCTCCGCTCGAAGGCCGCCTCGTGCTCGTCCTCGGCTCCGAAGACAGGGGTCTTTCCCGGCTCGTGGAGGAGACGTGCGACATCCGCGTCCGTTTGCCTGTTGCCGG
>DASSAH010000088.1:0-3290 GCA_035685585.1 Coriobacteriia bacterium | reverse complement strand
ATGAGGGCGGAAGGCGGGTTGAGGCGGTGAGGATAGGTATCGTTCCCGTGCTTGATCGTTCATGGGGAGGAATGTATCAGTACTCCGTCTCGTTCGTGCTGGGGCTCAGCGAGCTCGGACTGGACGATGAGTTCGTGGTGTTCGCGTCGCACGATGTGCCGGTGCCCGATGAGATCCGAGCCGGGCCGTATGAGGTCGCCATCATGCCCGAGTTCGACCGCTTGCGCGCCGTGCGCCGGATGTTCGGGAAGGCACTGCCTCCATCGGTGATCAGCTGGCTTGCCCGTATCGCGCACGCGTCGAGGGGCCGCGACACGACGGCCGGTCGCGCGAAGCTTCTGGCGACCGACACCGCGTGGCGGGAGTGGTTCGCGAGGTTCGAAGTCGACCTCCTCGTGTTCACAGTTGAGAGCGACATCGCGTTCCGTACCGGTCTTCCGTACGTGGTGTCCATCCATGACCTGCAGCACCGTCAGCAACCCGGTCTGCCCGAGTTCTCGCACGAGAGCGACTGGGAGCGCCGGGAGTACCGGATGCGCAACTCCATCGCGAACGCCGCGGTCGTGCTGGTGGACTCGGACATGGGCAAGCAGGACCTTCTCGAGCACTACGGAGACACTGGCATCGATCCGGAGTACGTGATGCCGTTCCGCTCGTCGCCCGCGCACTATCTGAGCGCGGTCCCGACCGACGCCGAGATCGCGGCCGTGCGAAAGCGTTACTCGCTTCCCGACCGATACCTGTTCTACCCCGCGCAGTTCTGGCCTCATAAGAACCACCGGCGGATCATCGAAGCCCTTGGGCTGCTCGCCGACGACGGCATGCGGCCGCATCTCGTGCTGGCGGGCTCGGCGTCGGGCCGACTCCGGCACCAGACGTTTCTCGACGTGATGCGGACGGCGTCACACCTCGGAGTGGCGGAGCAGGTGCACTACCTTGGCTATGTCCCCGACGACGATATGAAGGCGCTGTATTCGCGTGCCGAGACCCTCGTGATGCCTACCTTCTTCGGCACCACCAACATCCCCGTGATCGAGGCGTGGCATTTCGACTGCCCGGTCGTTACATCGGACCTTCGGGGACTGCGTGAACAGGTCGATGGCGCCGCCGTGCTCGTCGACCCCTCGTCCGCCCCGTCGATCGCGGACGGAATCCGGCAGGTCGTCTCCGACGAGGATCTCCGCAAGGACCTCATCCGGCGCGGACGCGAGCAGATCGCGACGTACACCCACGACGACTACCTGGTTCGGCTGGGCGAAGTGCTGGAGGCGGCGAAGCGGCGAACGAGCGAGGCGCGTGGCTTGAGCGGGAGGCCCGCTTCGTGAGCGACGCAGACGTGTTCAGGGCGTACGCTGACGTCTACGACGCCCTCTACGCCGACAAAGACTACGAGGGCGAGGTCCGCTTCGTCACCGACGTCTTCTCCGAGTATGGTGTGAAGGCTGGGGCGTCCGTTCTCGATCTCGGCTGCGGGACCGGCGGCCACGCGATCCCGCTGGCGCGCCGGGGCTACCGGATGACGGGCGTGGACCTCTCGCCAGAGATGGTGACGCAGGCCGTCGCCAAGGCCGAGCATGCACTCGTGTCGGCCGAGTTCGTCGTGGGAGACGTGCGCGACGTCCGGCTCGGCCGGAGGTTTGACACGGTCGTCTCGATGTTCGCCGTCCTGTCGTACCAGCTCACGGACGCGGACCTCGAAGCGACGTTTCAGACGGTTGCCGAACATCTTGAACCGGGCGGGTTGTTCGTCTTCGACGTCTGGTTCGGTCCGGCGGTCTTGAGCCAGCGTCCCGAGCCTAGGACGAAGACGGTCATCACGCGCGAAGGCGACACGATCACGCGCGCGGCCACACCCGAGCTTGACGTCGTCGAGCAGACCGTGCGCGTCGACTACGAGATCTCGCGCTCGCGCGCCGGGGCCGTTGTCGAGACGACGCGCGAATCACATACGGTGCGCTTCTTCTTCGTCCGAGAGGTGCGCCATCTGCTCGCGTCGGCGGGTCTGGAACTGCTGGCGCTCGGCCCGTTCATGGACCTCACCCGGCGTCCGACCGTGGACGACTGGTACCTCTCGGTGGTCGCACGGGCACGCTGAGAGACGGCGCGTCGGAGCGTGTGCGGTTACGGTCCGAGCAGGTGCTCGGGGACGCCGGCGAAGTTCACGATGACTCCGTCGCCCAGACGGACTCCGATCTCCGAGAAGACGGGGTCGCGTCCGAACCGCAGAGATCGCTTCGGCATGGGGGCGGCGCCCCGGTAGAAGCCGAGGACGTCGACCCCGGCCTCGCGCGCGAGAGCGACAGCGCGTCGCACGTGGGCCGGGCGGTCGTTGTGGCGAAACGTCACGTACTTCCATTCGATGATCGGCAGCGCGATGCCGTCATGGAAGCGTGCCCGCTCGTCACGGAGCCCGACGAGCCGCGCCATGTTCCGGTACGCGCGGTCGAAGTCCCCGCCGACCTGGTACGCCTCGACGGTTCTCTGGTCCACGCCGTCGAGTGACACGTAGATGTAGTCCATGAGGAGCGCCGCGGCGGACTTCTCCGGAGCGTCGAGCAGCAGTCCGTTCGTCGACGTCACCAAACGGATGGCCGGATTCGCGGCGCGGATGCGAGTGACCTGCTCAAGGACGTCGGCGGGAAGGAACGGCTCACCGAGGTTGAAGAAGTACAACGTCTCGACTCCGGCCGTCCTCACCAACTCGGCGACTCTCGTCACATGTTCGAGCGACATGAACCGCTGATCTCTATGAGCGAGCAGTTCCTCGCGTCGGCAGAGGCCGCACGCCAGGTTGCAGGCTGCGGTGTTCTCGACTATGACGCCCCTTCGCGGAGGCGCGCCCCGGGGCTCGACCGCCTCGCGAGGCAGCGCACGGAGCTCGGGACAGATCGCGCAGACATCGGTGGGGAACCTCAACTCGGCCAGCTGCGCGAGAAAGCGGCGTACGACCGGTCCCTCGAACACCTCAGTGAGGCCCTGCGCGCGCAGGTCGCCGATCTTGCCCCTGCCGCTGAAGTCCTGGCAGTTGCACGAGACGGTCAGGTCACAGTTGATGCAGATGTTGTAGTTCGATTCGCCCGTGAGCGCACGGCAGTAGTAGCCTCGCGAGCTACCGGTCTTGGGACTCGATCCCCCTCGCATGTCGTGCAACAGCCGGAAGCCAAGCACCACCGGGGGCCTGAGCCACAATGGAATCCTACTGCGTCTGAGCGTGCCCAAGCGTTCTCCGTCCAGAGTCGGTCCCCTGATTGTCCTCCCTTGTGAGCGATTCGAGGTACGTGGAGTACACG
>DASSAH010000087.1:0-2962 GCA_035685585.1 Coriobacteriia bacterium | reverse complement strand
GGTCTCGAAGCTCGACGGCACCCGCCGCTACCTCTGGCGTCTCGCGGACGGTGCCACCGTCGAGAGCGTCGGCCTCCCCGCGAGCGGGCGTCTGACGGTGTGCTTCTCGACGCAAGCCGGGTGCGCCATGGGCTGCTCGTTCTGCGCGACCGGCGAGGGCGGACTCGCGCGCGACCTCTCACCGGGGGAGATGGCCGAGCAGGTCAGACTCGTCGGCGAGGACTTCGGCACGCGGGTGACCAACGCCGTGGCGATGGGGCAGGGCGAGCCGTTCGCGAATTACGACGCGACGCTGGGCGGCCTTCGGCTGATGAACGACCCTGACGCGCTCGGGATCGGAGCGCGTCACCTCACCGTCTCGACCTGCGGCCTCATCGCCGAAATCGATCGCTTCGCGTCAGAACCCGAGCAGTTCACGCTCGCGGTCTCGCTCCACTCGGCGGTCCAGCAGACCCGCGACACGCTGATGCCCGCGCTGCGGGCGCACGGACTCCCGCGACTGCGCGAGGCGCTTCGCGCCTACAGCACGCGCACCGGACGGCGGGTCACCCTGGAGTACGCACTCATCTCCGGTGTGAACGACAGCGACGAACAGCTTTCCGCGCTCACCAGCTTCTGCGAGGGGCTTCTGTGCCACGTCAACCTCATGCCGGTGAATCCCGCGGACGCCGAGCGCTACACGCGACCCTCCGCCGAGCGTGTGGCGCGGTTCCTCGACGCCCTCGCTGCTGCGGGCGTGCAGGCGACCATCCGCTCCGAGCGCGGCGCGGACATCGGCGCCGCGTGCGGCCAGCTCACCCAGCGCCGCGCCGGTTCGTGAGCGGACAGAGCGAGCCGGCGACGCGGCACCCTCGGCACGCATGATCATCGCGGACCGCGCGAGGCGCGTAACGCTCGGTGGCGATGGACTCATAGACGGCTGCGAGAGAACGCTCGATCCTGGCCGCGTCCTGCGTGCCGTAGACGAACTCGACCAGCTCAGGCTCGCCATCGGCCGACGGGACTTCCGGTCGCGCGAACACCACCCTGACGCGGCAACATCCCTCTCTCAATACCGCGTAGGCGTAGCACTCCGCCTGTCGCGCGTACCGGGCTCGCAAGGCGGCCGGCGGCTCGGCCGCGGTCCCCGACTTGTAGTCGACGACGAGCGCGTCCTCGGCCGTCCTTCCATAGGCGTCGAGGAAACCGGCAAGGGCGAATCCGTGTTCCCCCGAGGAGATCCTCACCGAGAAAGGATGCTCTCGACGCACGACTTCATGCGCGGCCAGTTCACCCTCGAGCCGAGAGTCCCGCAGCCGAATCACCGCATCACGCAGCCGCGCAGCCCCTTCCCGTCCGAGACGGTGGTATCTCGCGAGCGCCGCTGAGCGCTCCTCCACGTCGTGCGCGTCACTCACGGCGTGCGTCTGCAGAAGCGCGTGGAGCGCTGAGCCGAACCGGGCGGGGGAGCCATCGTCGACCGGTGAGATATCACCCAGCCTCGCGACACTCTGCGCCCAGTATCGCAGCGGGCACGTTTCGAACGAGGCGATATCGCTGTACGAGAGTCGCTCCGGCCGCAGTGGCGCCGGATGACGCGGCCCCTCGAGCGACTCACGAACCTCCCGCGGCGGTTCGTACGTCTCCGCGCGGACGGGGCGACACGTGCCGCCGCGGGCCGTCGCCGCCGCGTCGGCAGCGTCCTGCTCACCCGCACCGCCCCCATCGTCGACCTCATGCACTCGCACCGAGACGCGCGTTTCGTCTTCCAGGGCCCGCGTCGCGTCGGTCCCGGGCGTGCCGCCCTCGAACAGGTGAGCAAGAGCCAGGCGCATCAGGTCAAGACCGGACCGCCCACCCGGCGCGGGCTCGGCGTCGAGATCGCCCGACCCGCACATGACCAGCACCTCTCGCGCCCGAGTGCATGCGACGTACAGCAACCGCTTCGCCTCGTCCGCTTCCGCGACCCCGTGCCCAGCGCGAAGCTCGTCGAATCGCCTGGTCCGGCGAGACTCAGCCTTGCCTCCCCACTCCGGCGGCAACGCGAGCGCCAGCTCCAGGCGTCCGTCACGCACGTCCGTCTCAAGCACCCCTTGCGCCGGAGACGCACTCTCACCGAGCATCACCAGGCCCACCACGGGGAACTCCAGCCCCTTCGCGGCGTGGACGCTCATGACGCGGACCGCGGACGAGCCATCCGCACTCACCGCCGACGGCGTCTCCTGATCGCCGTACCGCTCCTCGGCGTCGATTCGGACGCAGAAGGCAGCGGCTCCGACGGCCACTCCCGACCGCTCGCATTCGTCGGCCTTCCGAGCGAACCGCACGACGTTCGCGAACGCCTGCAGCCCGTCGTCCCCTCCGCAGAGCAACACACGGTCGGCGCCCGACTCCTCCACCGCGGACAGAATCACCTCGCCGAGTCCCGTCGACCCCGCGCGCTCGCGGGCGTGCGCGACGACGTCGCGCAGCAGGCGTGCCGCAGCGGCGTCGGCCGCGTCGAGTGGGAGCCCGGAGTCGCCGAGGGCGTCCCATATGCCACGCCCTCGGTCCGCTCCGCCCTCCGCGTTGCGCAGGAGCCACACGCCGTCGTCACTCACGGCGCTCATCGGCGAGAGCAGCAGCTCGACGAGTGCCTGCTCGTCGAGCGGGTTCGCTATGACTCGGCAGAGCGCCCGCGCCATCCTGATCTCGGGCCGTCCGAGGAAGCGACGCCCACCTGTCACGAGCACCGAGAATCCCGCCGCGCGCAGCGCTGCGGCGACCGGGGCTGCGTGCGCGTACTTCCTGACGAGCACGACCATTCCGCCCGGGTCGACGCCGAGCTCGCGGAGCTCAGCGAACCTCTCGGCGAGGGCTGTCGCCTCGGCTGACTGCGCGCGCGAGCGGGAGCGCCCGGGGACATGCACGAGGTCGATCATGAGGCGCGGCGTGTCATCGGGCACACTCGGGGGGCCGGGTTCGTCCCGGCACGGCTCGAGCC
>DASSAH010000086.1:0-6077 GCA_035685585.1 Coriobacteriia bacterium | reverse complement strand
CCGACCATTTCCCGCCGACGCGAAAGATCGCCGAGTCGTCGGTGACCGGGTCGGCCACCAACATCATCGCTGGTCTCGGTACGGGAATGCTCTCGACCGCCGCGCCGATCGTCGTCGTGGCCACAGGCATCATCGTCGCGTACGTCGCAGGCGAGGCGGCGTATGCAGACGGAGGCATCTACGGCATCGGCCTTGCCGCTCTCGGCATGCTGTCGATCATCGCGATCACGGTAGGGGTGGACGCGTACGGCCCCGTGGCCGACAACGCCGGCGGCATCGCCGAGATGGCTGAGATGGGCGCTCCTATCCGCAAGATCACCGACAGCCTCGACAGCGTCGGGAACACCACCGCGGCCATCGCGAAAGGGTTTGCCAGCGGCTCGGCGGGACTCACCGCGCTCGCCCTCTTTGTCGCGTTCAGAACGCAGATGGAGGTAGGGCTCGCGGAGCGCGCCGCCCAGGACGGCATGGTCTTCCCGCCGCTTGACCTGGGGCTCGACAATCCGTACGTCATCGTGGGGCTGTTCCTCGGCGGCATGCTGCCGTTCCTCTTCGGAGCGCTGACGATGAACGCGGTGGGCCGGGCCGCCTTTTCGATGATCGCTGAGGTCAGACGTCAGTTCAGAGAGATTCCCGGCATCATGGAAGGTACCGGTCGACCGGACTACGCGGCATGTGTCGACATCTCCACGCGCGCCGCACTCCGGGAGATGGTGGTGCCGGGCATCATCGCCGTGGCTGCCCCGCTCGTGGTCGGGACGCTCTCCGTGGACATGCTCGCCGGGCTTCTCGCGGGGTCGCTCGTCACCGGATTCTTGCTTGCCATCTTCATGGCCAATGCCGGGGGTGCGTGGGACAACGCCAAGAAATACATCGAGAGCGGTCATCACGGCGGGAAGGGTTCGGACGCGCACAAGGCCGCGGTCGTCGGCGACACGGTAGGCGATCCGTTTAAGGACACCTCAGGTCCGTCGATGAACATCCTGATCAAGCTGATGGCTGTGGTAAGCCTCGTGTTCGTCCCGCTGTTCGTCTCGCTGGGAGGCGGGTTTCTCGGCAGGTAGTCACGAATCAGTGAGCTAGCGATGGCCGAGTGCTCCCGGGGGGAACGGCGCCCCGGGAGCGCCGCCGTCTTGAGCAGGGTGACGCGCGGCTCACGGACGGGTATGGGTATGCGTGTGTCCCGATGACGGAGGTAGCGGTGGGCCGCATCCCGGAAGACGATGTCGAGAGAGTACGGGACGCCACCGATCTCGCAACCCTTGTGGCTGAGAGCGTCGTGCTGAAGAAGAAGGGGCGCCTGTACTGGGGGCTGTGCCCGTTTCACGGGGAGAAGACCCCGTCGTTCAAGGTGGACCCCGCCACGCAGCTGTGGCACTGCTTCGGGTGCGGCGAAGGGGGAGATGCGTTCGGCTTCGTGATGAGGCGCGAGCATCTTGAGTTTCCCGAGGCGGCACGGTTGCTTGCGGCGAGGGCTCGCATCGAGATCCGCGAGGAAGGCGCCGGTCTGCCGAGGGGACACAAGGAGCGCCTCGTGGAAGCGTGTGAGGCGGCCGCCGAGTACTACCACACGACACTGATGCGGTCGCGGGAGGCCGAGGCGGATGCGGCTCGCCGCTACCTCGCCCAGCGCGGGATCGGTACCGAAGCGGCGCGGCGCTTCGTGCTCGGATACGCCGCCACGCAGGGTCGACTCGTGACCCATCTCACGCAAGCCGGGTTCGCCGGGGAGGTGCTCGTCGAGGCGAATCTGGCGGTGCCGCGAGGCGGCGCGTCCGCCGGCCACCATTCAGGACTCAAAGACCGGTTCGCGGGGCGGATCATCTTCCCGATACGAGACGTCGGAGGCCGCGTCATCGCATTCGGCGGCAGAGCGCTTGAGGACCGAGAGCCGAAGTACCTCAACACGAGCGAGACGCCAATCTTCCATAAGGCAGCGAACCTCTATGCGATCGACAAGGCGAAGTCCTCAATCGTCGCGAAGAAGACGGCGGTGGTGGTTGAAGGCTACACGGATGTCATCGCGCTGCACGAGGCTGGAATCGGGAATGTGGTCGCGACGCTCGGCACCGCGCTCACGGGCCGGCACATGAAGGTCCTGCAAAGGTTCGCACCGAACATCGTCTGCCTGTTCGATGGCGACGCCGCGGGGTTGCGTGCGGCAGACAGGGCGTCGACGTTCGCTGGTGCCACTACGCCCCCGGACGCGGGGATCGCGCCGGTAGAACTGAAGGTGGCGGTCATCCCGGGCGGGCTCGACCCGGCCGACTTCGTCACCCGCCATGGCGCCGAGGCCATGAGTGCCGTGATAGACGAGGGCGTGCCGGCGCTTCGGTACGCCATCGACAGGACGCTCGCTCAAAGCGATGTGACCACTCCCGGTGGCAGAGCGAAGGCGCTCGCGGAGGCGGCTGTTGTCGTCGCGCCGGTGAAAGGATCGATACTCGCACATGACTACGCGAACTACCTCGCGGACCGCCTCCTGGTCGATTTCGAGACGGTGAGGGCCGCGATAGAACGCGCGCGTCCGGCCGTCGCTGCTCGGACGGAGGACGCGGAGGAGGCCTCGGCGGTGCTCGGAGCGGACATCGAGGTCATCGACGCCTCGGTCAGAGCGGAGCGAGCGCTGGCGGGGCTCATCGCGGCCGATCCGTCGCTTCGCCACGGGGCACGCTCCTTGCTAACGGGCGGTGTGTTCGCGGACACGCTGGCGCGCAGCATCGTCGAGTCGGCGATTGAGGCGCGTTCCGCTGTCGGGCACGAGCTGTATCGTGAGATCGCCAGGCGCGACGAACGCGCCGCGGCCGCGCTGACGGGCCTTCTCATGGACGTGCCTCCAGAGCAGGAGATCCTGCCGGTTGCCCGATTGACGCTCGCCAAGGTCAAGGAACTGGCCCTCGAACGTCAAATCAAGGAAGGGAAGGCGCGCCAGAGAGCGCTCGAGGCTGCAGGTGAGATCAGTGCGGCCGATACACTGTTCAGAGAGATCGCTTCCTTGACGGCCGAGCATGCGAGACTGCGGCAGGGAGCGGTACCCGAGGAAGCGGGAGTGTGGGACCAGTAGTGACTCGAAGAGACAAGCAAGAAGCTGTGAGCGCCCAGGCGGAGCCGACCGTGGCTCCCGAACGCTCTGACGCGAAGCGGCCGCCCGAGCTCGAACTCGCTGAAGTCAAGATACTTGCGAAGATGGGTGCCGCGAAGGGCAACCTCACTGAGGTGGAGATCCAGGGCGCCGTCGGCGACATCGAGCTCAGCGACGAGCAGTACGAGCGCATATACGCGCATTTCCGCAAAGAGGGGATCGAGATACTCGACGAACCCATCGACGCCGAGGTCGGAGGTCCTGTCATCGGCGACGACACAGACGCGGAGGACGATTTGCCCCGCGAGGACAAGGAGCATATCGACATCCCGCTTCCCAAGCCGGTGCGGTCGACGAAGAAGAAGAAGCGCCGTGCGGACAGCGCGCTGCTCGCGCCGCTCACGGGCGACCCGGTGCGCATGTATCTCAAAGAGATCGGCAAGGTCCCGCTACTCACCGCCGCGCAAGAGATTGACCTGGCGATGAAGATCGAAGCCGGCCTCGAGGCCACCGCTCGGGTGGAGGAGGCCGAGCGGGCGGGACTCCAACTTGATCGCGCCGAGCGACGGCGTCTGACGCGCATCGAGGCGGTCGGTGTCGAAGCGAAACAGCAGCTCGTCGAGGCGAACCTGCGGCTGGTCGTGTCGATTGCCAAGCGCTATGTCGGTCGCGGGATGCTCTTTCTCGACCTGATCCAGGAAGGGAACCTGGGTCTGATACGAGCGGTCGAGAAGTTCGACTACACGAAAGGCTTCAAGTTCTCGACGTACGCCACCTGGTGGATACGTCAGGCGATCACGCGGGCGATCGCCGACCAGGCCCGTACGATCAGAATCCCGGTGCACATGGTTGAGACCATCAACAAGTTGATTCGGGTGCAGCGGAGTCTGCTGCAGGAACTCGGCCGTGAACCGAGTCCCGAGGAGATCGGCGAGAAGATGGAGATGACCGCCGAACGCGTGCGCGAGATACTGAAGATCAGCCAGGAGCCGGTGTCGCTCGAGACCCCCATCGGCGAGGAAGAGGACAGCCAGCTCGGCGACTTCATCGAGGACGGAGAGGCTGTCGTGCCGCCTGAAGCGGCGAGCTTCTCGATGCTCCAAGAACAGCTTTCGAAGGTCCTGGACGGCCTGTCCGAGCGCGAGCGCAAAGTGATCGAGCTGCGCTTCGGTCTGACGGACGGGCATCCGCGCACCCTCGAGGAGGTGGGGCGGGAGTTCGGGGTCACGCGTGAACGGATACGGCAGATCGAGAGCAAGACGCTCTGCAAGCTCCGCCATCCGTCTCGGAGCAACAAGCTGAAAGACTACTTGGAGTGAGCGAGGAGCGCGACCGGACCTCGTGAACGCTCGGGGGAACAGGTCAGGCCGCCCCGGCGGGCGGCCTGTGACAGTCTGGCTCCTCGGGTAGGACTCGAACCTACAACCCTCCGGTTAACAGCCGGATGCTCTACCATTGAGCTACCGAGGAAGGAAGCGTGCCGCGCGGCCGGGCGGCGTCCTCGGTGATGATACACATGAGGTGAGGGCCGCGCAACAATGCGATATAGTCAGCGTTCCGAGACACTCAGGGGCCCGTAGCTCAATGGTGGAGCAGGGGACTCATAATCCCTTGGTTGCAGGTTCGAATCCTGCCGGGCCCACCACACGCCTATGAAGCGAACCAGAAGCACCCATGCTGAACGCGGCCGTCGCGTGCGGAAGAAGCTCGCGGCCGTCGCAGGCGTCGCGATCGTGGCCGGTCTGCTCGGGGCCATCGCGGTGGTCTTCGGCGTGTCCTCAAGCGGTGATTCGCGTGCGCCGGCCGAGCGCGTGGAGACGCCACCTCTCGACGCGCGTGGCGCGACGACCTTGTCCGCCGAGAGCGAAGAGGCGACGGTCGCCGCGGGAGTCGAGGTCCCGAAGCTCAGCGGGCGGACCCTTGCCGAGGCCCAGGTCCTCCTTGCGGCGCTAGACCTTGGCGTGGAGGTCATCGAGGACGCTTCAGTGCCGGCCGACGCGGTCGGTGATGCGCGCATCGTTGCGACCCAGCGACCAGAGGCCGGTTTCGTGAGCCGAGCCGGGACGATCGTGACGCTGGTGGTCCCTGCGTGCTCGCTGTCGGCAGACCGGGAGGTCGTCGCCGGGTACGTCGTGGTCATCGATCCCGGGCATCAGTCGAGAGGCGACAACACGCCGGAGCCCATCGGCCCGGGAGCGACCGAGAGAAAGCCGCGTGTGACGGGGGGCACGACCGGCGTCGTGACGGGGCTGCCGGAGTACGAAGTCGTGCTGCAGATTGCGATGAACCTGAAAGCGCGTCTCGAGCACGCCGGAGTACGCGTGGTGATGACGCGGACGACGAACGATGTCAACATCTCGAACGCCGAGCGAGCGCGGATTGCGAACGACGCCGGCGCACACTTGTTCGTGCGGATCCACGCCGATGGAAACATCGATCCCGAACAAGCGGGCCTCACGGTGCTGTACCCCGCGTCGAACCGCTGGACCGCACAGATAGCCGCTGAGAGCCAGGCCGCCGCCATGACGCTACACGACGCGATGATCGCCGCGACTGGCGCGCCGTCGCGCGGGACGGTCGCCCGTGACGACCTCTCTGGCTTCAACTGGTCCCGCGTACCGGTCGTCCTCGTCGAGTGCGGCTTCCTGACCAACCCGGTCGAGGACCGTCTACTCTCGAGTCCGCACTATCAGGACCGCTTGGCCGAGGGGATGACTGCGGGCATCCTCTCACATCTCTCCGACTGAAAACGCGTCGTCAGCGGCGCGGATGGGTACACGATAGAGCATACGTGTGCCTCCGCGGCGAAGGACGGTTACTGACGACATGCGACTCATCCTGGTAGCCGGCGCTCGGCCGAACCTCATCAAGACCGCGCCGCTGTTGCCGGCGTGCGAACGGGCGGGCATCGTCGCGGAGGTCGCGTTCACCGGCTCCCGCGAGGGAGGGACGCCGGCAGGGTCCGGGCTCATGTCGTTCTGGGGCGTGCGGCTTC
>DASSAH010000085.1:0-2321 GCA_035685585.1 Coriobacteriia bacterium | reverse complement strand
CCGTTGACCCGTCCCGTCGCGACCTCGAACGGGCTGATGCCGTGAAAGGTGGCCGGCTGGTCCTCAGCGTGCGTGTAGCCGGCACCCTTCCGCGTGACCGCGTGCACGATGACCGGCCCGTCAACCTTCGTGGCGCGCCGGACCGCGGACTCGACCGCCCGGATGTCGTGACCGTCGATGGGTCCGACGTACTTGTGCCCGAGTTCCTCGAAGAGCATGCCCGGCACGAGCAGCTGCTTGACCGACTCCTTCGCCGCCTCCCCCGCCGCCACCATGGCCGCGCCGAGCCGCGTGCGCGCAAGTGCGCTTTCGACATCGTCGCGCAACCGGTTGTACCGCGGGTCGAGGCGGACGCGCGCGAGGTAGCCCGCGAGCGCGCCGACGTTCTGCGCGATGGACATCTCATTGTCGTTGAGCACGATGACGAGCCGCGTGCCGAGATGCCCGATGTGGTTGAGGGCCTCGAACGCCATGCCTCCGGTCATGGAACCGTCGCCGATCACCGCGCACACACTCTCCGTGCCGCCGGTGGCGTCGCGAGCGGTCGCAAGCCCGAGGGCGACCGAGAGCGAGTTCGACGCGTGGCCGGTGTCGAACACGTCGTAGGGACTCTCCGTGCGTTTCGGGAATCCGCACACGCCACCGTACTGCCGCAACGTCGAGAACGCGTCCCGGCGCCCGGTGAGCAGCTTGTGCACGTACGACTGGTGGCCGACGTCCCAGATGAGTTTGTCCGACGGGCAGTCGAGCGCCAGATGCAGCCCGAGCGTCAGTTCGACGACCCCGAGATTGGGCGCCAGGTGGCCGCCGGTGGCGGAGACCGTGGCGATGAGAGTCTCGCGGATCTCAGCGGCGAGCTGCCGAAGCGACGCGTTGTCGAGGTCGCGAAGGTCCGCCGGCGATCCTATCGAGTCTAGAATGCGCTCGTCGCCCAAAGAACGGTCATCTCCCACGTCGAGGTCTCCGCGGCCCGACGAACGGCCGCACTTCAGGATAGTACGCGACATCTCGCGCGGCAAAACCGCCGAGGACCGCCGTCACCGGCGCGTTACTCCTCGGGCGATGCGGTGTCGCCCGTCGTCCCGACACCAGCTGCTCGCTGCTCCTCGGCGACGGTCCGCCATTCGGAGTGGTCGGAAAGCTCGGTGCAGATGTTGGCCAGCCGCACGCCCTCCTCGAGAAGGTCGAGGGAGGCCTCCAGCGAGACGTCCTTCTTGCGGACCTGCCCCACGATCTCCTCGAGTCTCGTACGGGCCTGCGCGAACGTGTACCGCTCGTCAGCCATCCGTCCCGTCCTCGCCGTCTTCGCCGCCGTCACGGCCCTGGACCCGCTCCGCGATCCGGCCGAGCACGCCGTTCACGAAGCGGGACGAGTCCTCGCCGCCGTAGACCTTCGCCATCTCGACCGCTTCGTTGATCGACACCGAGTCAGGGACCGAATCGCAGAAGAGTATCTCATACGTCGCCAGGCGCAAGATGTTGCGGTCCACCACCGGCATGCGCGAGATCACCCAGTGCTTCGAGGTCCGTCCGATGGCCGCGTCAACCTCAGCGGCGTGTGCCTCGACGCCCGCGACCAGCGCTCGGCAGAACTCGGACGGCTCACCGTCTTCGGTGTTGTACGTGCGCACGCTCAGAATCTCACTCGGCGCCACGCCCGTGATGTCGCTTTGGTAGAGGATCTGCAGCGCCTGCAAGCGCGCTCTGCTGCGTTCCTGCATCCTGCCCGCCGATGACGCCGGCCGGTCACCCGATCTCACGCCGGGAACTCGATGCCGTCGACGTAGACGTCGACTGATGCCACCTCCGCGCCGACCTGCGTGCGTATCGCGTCCGACACCGCCGCGCGGACACGAGCGCCGAGGTCCATGAGCGGCGTCGGATAGAGCGCTCGAAGATGGATGGAGACGGCGATCTCGTCATCATCGGTCAGCGAGAACTCGACCGCCTTACCTGAAGCCCTGTTCACAAGACCGCCGAATCCCTGGCCGGACGATGACGACGCGACACCTTCGACGCCTTGGACCGCCATCGTCACGATGGTGTCGAGCACCGAGGGAGCGATCTTCATCCCGTTGAGCGTGATCTCGTCAGCCATCTGATACCTCGTCTCCGGCTCCAGCCGGCCTCGCGGTCATGTGCCGGTCGACGAAGTCAGTATAGACGTCCCCCGCGATGAACGCCTCTGTCTCGACGACGGCTTGATGGAACGGGACGGTCGTGGGGATTCCGACCACGATGAACTCATCGAGCGCCCGGCGCGCGCGCGCGACAGCCTCGGCCCTCGTTTCGCCCCACACGATGAGCTTGCCGATGAGCGA
>DASSAH010000084.1:0-14322 GCA_035685585.1 Coriobacteriia bacterium | reverse complement strand
GCCGACGCGAGCACGCCCTCGTCGACCGGCGCGACGGCGAACATCGCAAGCAGCTCACGAACCTGGCGGGCGGCCTCTTTGGGAGTCGACGCCTTGGACGCCAGATAATGGATGGTAGTGACCGTGGTCGCGCAGAGCACGCCGTCGAGTCGTCCCGAGTCGACGAGCGACAGCAGTTGCGTGGCGATCTCGGCATGCGGCTCCCGGTCGACAAGCACGTCCAGGACGACGTTGGTATCGAACATCACCCTCACCGGTGCTTGTCCTCGAGGTGTCGCCAGTAGTCATGCTCGTCGAGCCCGGAGCCGGCAAGGGCACCGCGAAGCGACCTCACGCGAGGGGTGATCTCTGTGGGAGCCATCTCAGCATCGATGAGGGAGAAGTAGTCCGAGACAAGCTTGGAGATGGACTTGCCGGACTTCGCCGAGTGGCGTTTGGCCCGATCGATGAGCTCCTCGTCGAGCCTGAGAGTGAGCTTCGTGTTCACGGCAAACCTCCTGACGTACAATCTGCAATCAGTCTATACGTCAGGTGACCACACCGCAACTGCCGTGCGCTCGCTCGCAGTTAGCGACCGCTGACACCGAAGGCAAGCACCGCCCTCTTGCTGCCGTGGTTTTGAACGCCGAGCTCACCGACTGCGCTATCGGCTCCTACCAGCTAAAACGCCCCTTCGAGTATCTCCGCAGAGACCCCGAAGGGGCGTTTCATCATCCATGGTGGGCGATGAGGGATTTGAACCCCCGGCTTCCTCCTTGTAAGGGAGGCACTCTCCCGCTGAGTTAATCGCCCGGCCGTCTCGCGGACACGTCCCGGCGCTACGCGGACAGTCGCCTCGGCACCCTGCCATTCTACCGTGTCTCGCGTCCACTGCCGATGTCGGCCCGGGATCCGCGGACGGGGCCTGTCGCGGGCGGGCCTTGTCCTCGCGGCTTGCGGTGTGACAGAATGCAGATTCGTAACACGCTCGGCGTGCGACCGCGCACGTGCGGCGAATTGCGTCCGAGACAGCAGAGGGGCCCGGCATGCCCAGGCGTCTGCGCCCGAACATTCCGGCGGCCACAGCCGCCGTATGCCTCGCACTCGCTCTCGCAGTGTCCAGTGCCGGCTGTGCGGGCACCGATACGGGAGGGGCGTCCACGGCCTCTGACGAGCGTCCGCGTGATGAGATCGTCGTGTCGCTGGGTGGCGAGCCCGAGGAGGGTTTCGACCCCATCACCGGCTGGGGGCGGTACGGAAGCCCGCTGTTCCAGAGCACACTGCTCGCGCGTGACAACGACCTTGAGATCGTCAACGACCTCGCCACCGGATACGAGGTGAGCGATGACGGCCTGACGTGGACGGTCACCATCCGCCACGGCGTGTGTTTCCATGACGGCGAGCCCCTCACCGCACACGACGTGGCGTTCACGTTCAACACAGCGAAAGAGAGCGGCTCGATCGTCGATCTCGGCGCCATGGAGTCTGCACGGGCGATCGATGATGCGACCGTCGTGTTCACCCTCAGCGAGCCACGCTCGACCTTCGTTGTGCAGCTCATCTCACTCGGCATCGTGCCTCGGCATGCCTACGGACCCGAGTACGCGCGTTCACCCGTGGGGTCCGGTCCGTATCGGTTCGTCGAGTGGAACCCGGGGCAACAGCTGATCGTCGAGGCCTACGAGGAGTACCACGGCGGGGCCGCCGAGATCGAACGCGTCACGTTCGTGTTCATGGGCGAGGACGCCACGCTGGCCGCGGCGAGAGCGGGCGGGCTCGACGTCGCGGCGGTGCCCGCGTCGCTGGCGAGCCAGGTCATCCCCGGCATGAGGCTCGTCGCCGTGGCGAGCGTCGACAACCGCGGCATCATGTTCCCGACCCTCCCGGACGAGGGCGAGACCACGAGCGATGGCGCGCCCATCGGCAACGACGTCACGTACGACGTCGCCATCCGCCGCGCCATCAACCTCGCCGTCGACAGGGACGCGCTTGTCGAGGGCGTGCTCGAGGGGTTCGGCTCGCCGGCGTTCTCGGTATCGGACGGACTGCCGTGGTCGAACCCGGACGTGGTGTTCGACGACGGAGATGCGGCCGCCGCACGGGCGCTGCTCGACGAAGCGGGGTGGACCGAGAGCGCCGGCGGCATCCGCGAGAAGGACGGCGTGTCCGCTCGTTTCGACCTCGTCTATCCGGCTGATGACCTCGTGCGCCAGTCGCTCGCGCTCGCAGTCGCCGACCAGGTCCGACAGATCGGCGTCGAGATGACGCCCGTCGGCGCGAGCTGGGACGAGATCCGCATGGCGATGCACTCGGACGCCGTACTCTTCGGGTGGGGAAGTCACGATCCCACCGAGATGTACAACCTGCATCACGGCGCCCTTGCCGGCCGGGAGTGGTGGAACCCCGGCTTCTACCGCAACCCCGTCATCGACGCCTATATGGACCAGGCGCTCGCCGCGACCAGCGAGGAAGCGGCCCTCGAACTGTGGCGCAAGGCCCAGTGGGACGGCGTGACGGGCATCTCGGGGACTGCCGACGCCCCCTGGTGCTGGCTTGTCAACCTCGACCACTGCTTCTTCGTCGCGGACGGCCTCGACATCGGCCCGAGCCGCGTCCAACCCCACGGGCACGGCTGGCCGATCACTGCCGACATCACCGACTGGCGCTGGGAGTGAAAGCGGGGATGCACGCGTGACCGCTGTCCTGACGTACCTCGCGGGCAAGGCGTTTCGCCTCGCCACACTGCTCGCCGCGGTGTGCGCTCTCTCGTTCTGGCTCATGCACATCTCGCCCATCGACCCCGTG
The DNA here is from genome assembly GCA_035685585.1 of Coriobacteriia bacterium. Taxonomy (GTDB): domain Bacteria; phylum Actinomycetota; class Coriobacteriia; order Anaerosomatales; family SLCP01; genus DASSAH01. Next base: position 11,538 of record DASSAH010000084.1, on the reverse strand, counting down.
CAGGCGTACGTGGGCGCCGAGATGATGCTCGTGAGCCCCGAACAGCGCGCCGAGATCGCCGAGCGTTGGGGGCTCGACGAGCCGCCAATCGAGCGGTTCGCGCTCTGGGCCGCGTCGCTTGCCCAAGGCGACCTCGGGACCTCGCTGATCTACCGGCAGCCGGTCTCGACCGTCATCGCCGAGCGCTTCGCGGCCTCCCTCGTTCTCATGGGGACCGCGTGGACGCTCTCCGGCGTGTTCGGATTCGCGCTCGGAGTGATTGCGGCGCGGTACCGCGGCACGCTGACCGACCGTGCCATCAGGTGGTACTGCCTCACGCTCGCCTCGACCCCGGCGTTCTGGCTCGGCCTCCTGCTCTTGATGGTCTTCGCCGTGTGGCTCGGCCTCCTGCCGATGGGGCTCGCGTCGCCCGCTGGCGTGCGCTCCGACGACGTCACCTGGCTCGACCGCCTGCGCCATCTCGTCCTGCCCGCGCTCACGCTGAGCGTCATCGGCGTGGCGAACATCGCGCTGCACACCCGCCAGAAGCTCATCGACGTACTCGCGAGTGACTATGCGGTGTTCGCCCGTGCTCGCGGCGAGTCCGAGACCGGCATCATCATCCGGCACGGGATGCGCAACGTCGCCCTCCCCGCTCTCACCGTGCAGTTCGCGAGCTTCAGCGAGCTCTTTGGCGGCGCCGTCCTTGCCGAGCAGGTCTTCTCCTACCCCGGGCTCGGACAGGCGACGGTGCAGGCCGGCCTCCAGGGAGACGTGCCGCTTCTGCTCGGCGCCGTCATCTTCAGCACGCTGTTCGTCTTCGCGGGCAACCTCATCGCCGACGTGCTCTACCGCGCGGTCGACCCGCGCACCCGGGCGGAGGCGCCCGCGTGAACGGGACAGCCGCCGAGGCGCACCCGCGCCCCGTCCGCATGCCGCGCGTCCGCCGGGCGCTCGGCGGACGCCAGCGTACGCTTCTGGCCGCCGCGCTCGCCGCGCTCGCGCTCGGCGCGATCGTCGGCGCCGGGACGCTGCTGCCTGACGCGCGCCTGACGACCGACCTCGGCGCGAGGAACCAGGCGCCTTCGCTCGCGAACCCGTTCGGCACCGACTGGCTCGGCCGCGACATGCTCACACGCACGGCTCGGGGACTTACGACGAGTCTCGCGCTCGGCGCGGCGGCGGCAAGCGTCAGTGCGCTCCTCGCACTCGCGCTCGGCGCGGCGGCGGCCACCCTCGGCAAGATGGCCGACGCGGCCGTCTCATGGCTCATCGACCTCTTCTTGAGCGTGCCGCACCTCGTCTTGCTGATCCTCATCTCGTTCGCGTTCGGGGGAGGCGCTCGCGGGGTGGCCATAGGCATCGTGCTGACGCACTGGCCCACGCTCGCCCGGGTCATACGCGCCGAGATCCTCGCGCTGCGGGGGTCGGAGTTCGTGCGGGTCTCGCGCCGGCTCGGCACGTCGAACCTGCGCATCGCCACCGGCCACATGCTCCCGCACGTCTTCCCGCAGTTCCTCGTCGGGCTCGTCTTGCTCTTCCCGCACGCCATCCTGCACGAGGCGGCGGTCACCTTCCTCGGCTTCGGACTCCCGCCTCACGAACCCGCCGTCGGCATCATCCTCGCCGAGGCCATGATGCACCTCTCGACCGGCCGCTGGTGGCTTGCGGTCTTCCCCGGACTCGCGCTGCTCGCGATGGTCCGGGCCTTCGACGTGCTCGGCGATCGCGTCCGCGCGCTTCTCGACCCCAGGACGGCGCATGAGTGACCTCCTCGACATCGTCGACGTCTCGATCTCGTTCACGCGGTACGAGGCGGGCCTGCGCCGCCGGACGCTGCGGGTCATCAACGGGCTTTCGGTGGATGTCCGCCGAGGAGAGGTGCTCGCGGTGATCGGCTCGAGCGGCTCGGGAAAGAGCCTGCTCGCTCACGCCGTCCTCGGCATCCTGCCCGGCAACGCTCACCTGAGCGGCAGCATGCGCTTCGTCGGCGAGGAACTCACACCTGAGCGCCAGCGCCGGGCGCGCGGGCGCGAGATCGCGCTCGTCCCGCAGGCGGTCACGTCCCTCGACCCGCTCATGCGTGTGGGGCCGCAGGTCCGCTGGGGCGCGCCGGTCAACGGCAACGGGAGCCAAGCGGAGGCGCAGCGGCGCGTCTTCGCCCGCTACGGGCTGACGCCTGAGGTCGAGCGCTCGTTCCCGGCACAGCTCTCCGGCGGCATGACGCGCCGGGTGCTGCTCTCGACCGCGGTGGTCTCCGGCGCCTCGCTCATCATCGCCGACGAACCGACGCCGGGACTCGATCCCGAAGCGCTCGCCGAGACGATGCGCCACCTGCGCGAACTCGCCGACGAAAACAAGGGCGTCATGCTCATCACACACGACATCGAGACCGCTGTCACCATCGCCGACCGGATCGCGGTCTTCTACGCGGGAACCGCCGTGGAGGTCTGTCCGGCGCACGACTTCCTGCCGGACGGTGCGGCGCTCCGCCATCCCTACACGCGCGCGCTCTGGCGCGCGCTGCCGCGCAACGGTCTTGCGCCGGTCGCGGGCGCGCAGCCGTCCTACGATGACCTGCCGGACGGCTGCGCCTTCCGCGCGCGTTGCGACCGCGCGACGAGCGCATGCGCCGCCACGCGCCCCGCGCTGCGCAGCGTGCGAGGCGGGATGGTGGCGTGCATCCATGCTGCTTGAGGCTGACGGCATCGGATTTCGCTATGGCGTGGGCCCGTGGGTCTTCCGAGGGCTCGACATCGCCGTTGACGCCGGCGAGGTGGTGGGGCTGCTCGGGCCGAGCGGGTGCGGCAAGACCACGGTCGCGCGCGTGCTCGCCGGGCACGAGCGACCGCGCGAAGGCCGGGTGCTCTTCGACGGCGCCCCGCTTCCGCGCTCCGGATACTGCCCGGTGCAGCTCGTCTCGCAGCACCCCGAGCACGCGGTGAACCCCCGGTGGCGGATGCGCGAGGTCGCGAGCGAGGGCTGGCGCGTCGACGAGGGCACGATGGAGATGCTCGGCATACAAGCCGAGTGGCTGGAGCGCTACTCGAACGAGCTCTCCGGCGGCGAGCTCCAGCGCTTCTGCGTGGCGCGCGCCCTCTCGCCGCTCACCCGGGTCCTCATCGCGGACGAGATGACGACGATGCTCGACGCGATCACCCAGGCGCAGCTCTGGCGCGCGGTGCGCGAGGCCGTGGACCGGCGTGGCCTCGGCGTGCTCGTCGTCAGCCACGAGCGCTCGCTTATCGACGCGCTCTGCGACCGGGTGGTGGCGCTGGGCTAGACGTCGGCGATACGCATGCACGCATGACGCGACGAGCCGAAACGAGATCATGGGTGCGTTCAGATCCGCCTCCCATGCAGGGCCGTGCGACACTTCCTAGAAGTGAACAAGCGTCCGGCATTCCCTCAATCCCCGGGCATATCGAACGTGCGGCTGGACGGGAGGCGGATCGATGAGCGAACCTGTGGTCGAGTGCGCGGGACTCGTGAAGTACTTCGGCAAGGTGCGCGCCCTCGACGGGCTCGACTTGAGCGTCGCACCTGGCGAAGTCCACGGGTTTCTCGGCCCGAACGGTTCCGGCAAGACGACCACCATACGCATTCTGCTGGGCCTGCTTCGCGCCGATGGAGGCAGGGCGACGCTGCTCGGCGGCGATCCGTGGAACGATTCCGTTGAGTTGCATCGTCGTGTCGCGTACGTGCCCGGCGAAGTCGCCCTGTGGCCGAACCTCACCGGAGGCGAGGCCATAGACATCATCGGTCGCACCCAGGGCGCCTTCGACGAGAAGCGACGAGCCGAGCTACTCGAGCGGTTCAATCTCGATCCCGCTAAGAAGGCCCGCACCTATTCGAAGGGCAACCGCCAGAAGGTCGCCATCGTCGCCGGCCTCTCCAGCGACGCGGAGTTGCTGCTGCTCGACGAGCCGACGTCGGGACTCGATCCGCTGATGGAGGCTACGTTCCAGCACGTGATCCGCGAGATGAAAGCCGAGGGACGCACGGTGCTGCTCTCGAGTCACATCCTCGCCCAGGTCGAGGCGCTCGCCGATCGGGTGACGATCATCCGGCAAGGCAAGGCCGTCGAGAGCGGAAGCCTCGATGAGCTGCGGCACCTGACACGAACCTCGATCACCGTCGTGACCGAGCGGTCGGCCGACGCGCTCGCGCACAAGCAGGGAGTCCACAGCATCACTCGCGAGAACGGACGCCTCCACTTCGACGTCGACGCGGAACATCTCGATTCGACGATCGCGTACCTTTCCGGTCTTGGCATCCGTTCCCTCATCAGCCGTCCGCCCACCCTTGAGCAGCTGTTCCTTCGTCACTACGACGCGGACACTGAGGGCGTTGACGAACAGGGAGCCGCACGATGAGCGGCTTCACCGGAACCTGGACGATGACCCGGCTGTTCCTGCGCCGCGACCGTGTGCGGATGCCGATATGGATCGTCTCGATCTCAGTCCTGGTCATCGCCTCAGTTGCGGCGTTCCCCGGCCTCTATGTGGAGCAGGGAGCGATCGACGCCCGCAACGCTCTCATCATGGGCAACCCGTTCGGTATCGCGCTCACCGGCCCCGGGCACGGCCTCGACGAAGCGACGCCGGACAATCTTGGCCCCGTGGCTGTGAACGAGATGAGCGCAAGCACCATCATCGCCATGGCCTTCATGGGCATCTTCCTTGTCATGCGCAACACACGAGGCGAGGAACAAGAAGGACGCCTCGAGCTCCTGCGCGCTGGCATCGTGGGGCGCTACGCGGCGGTGACCGCCGCATTCCTGCTCGCCTCACTTGCCGCACTCGTCCTCGGAGTTCTCCTTGGCGTCGGGCTTTCTGGGTGGTACGACATCGCCGGATCGTTCGCCTTCGGCCTCTCGATGGCGTCGGTGACCATCGTCTTTGCGGCGGTCGGCGTGCTCTGCGCACAGCTGACCGAGCATTCGCGTGCCGCGACTGGGTTGGCAACCACCACGTTCGCCGTGCTCTTCACCGTGCGCGCCATCGGGGACATCCGCGACAGCTGGGTGATCTGGCTCTCACCGGTCGGCTGGGCGCAAGCGATCCGGCCGTTCGCCGACGAGCGGTGGTGGACGCTCGGACTCACGGGCGCGCTCGCGCTCGCACTTGTGGCATGCGCGTTCTTCGTCATCGAACGGCGCGACGTCGGCGCGGGCGTCCTTCCCACGCGCAAAGGCCGTCCGAGGGCGTCCGCGGCGCTCGCATCCCCGCTCGGTCTCGCCTTCCGCCTGCAGCGAGGAGCGCTCACCGCCTGGACGGTAGGCATGTTCGTCTTTGGAGCCACGCTGGGGAGTCTCGTGCTCGAAGGCGAGAGGATGCTCGAAGCGCTCGGCGACGCTTACGCGGTGTACTTCGGCGACGTGGGAGACGCCACGCTCATGGAGACCTTCCTTGCGGGATACCTGGTCTTCGTGGCCGTCACCGCCGCCGGCCATGCGCTCCAGGCGGTCTCGCAGATCCGCTCCGAGGAAGCCTCCGGACATGCCGAGGCACAGCTCGCCGGCTCGCTCGGCAAGGGGCGTTGGGCCGCCAGTCACGTCGGAGCGGCGCTGCTCGGCAACGTCCTCGTGCTCGCTGCGGCGGGGGCAGGAACAGGGGCGACGTACGCCCTGGCGATAGAAGACGCGAGCCAGTTCTGGCCGGTGCTGCTGGCGATGCTGGCGTACGCGCCGGCCGTATGGGTGCTCGTCGCACTCGCCGTCGCACTGTTCGGGGTCGTCCCGCGGGCATTCGCTGTCGTGTGGGCCGCATTCGCCTGGGTCGTGGTCGCGGCAATGATCGGTCCGCTGCTCGGCCTGCCCGAATGGACGATGGACCTGGATCCGTTCGCCCACGTCCCGCGGATGCCTGCGGAGGAGCTTTCCGTTGCGCCTCTGCTCGTCATGACAGGCATTTCGGCGGTGCTGTTTGTGGTGGGATTCGTCGGATTCCGGCGCAGAGGCCTCGACTTCGGTTAGTGCGGGAGGCACGAATACCGAAGTCCCCGTAGCTCAGGTCTAGTGCCCCCAGGGGAATTCGAATCCTGATTGTGCTCGTGACTATTGGTTCCTATCGGGACTCGTTGGTACAGCGGAGCTGCGGCGAGTCCCGATAACTTCCCCGGCGCCTGCGGTCTCAACGGACACGTCCGACTCAGGCACAGTTGAGACCCTTCCACGGCTCGCCAGGAAGACGAGCAGTGAGACATTCGCTCCACAACAACCTCCGGGTCGGCAGCATCGAGGTTCAATGCAGCTGGCCGATCGGTGCCACGCAACTCACGTTACTCCTGCGCCTGTGCCCGCCTGGCCGTCTGCTAGGAGAGGTGCTCACCGGCACCGTCACGGTCTGGCTGACCGGTCCTCCGGCGTAGATGTACGTCTCGACGACGGCGCATGTGCCGCCGAGTCGGCGCGTGCTGCCGCCCCCGATGCCGGTCGTGCGAAAGGCGCCTACTTGTCACGAAGGCGATACTGAGGCGCCCCGTTGGCGAATGAAGTCGAGAAGAGCGTCGATGTGCACGATGGGCACATCGGGCTCCGAGAGGTAAGCGGGGAGCTGCAGCGCCGCAAGCACGATCAGGGGCCTGACCTCGTATTCGGAGTCGTGGAGCTTCAGGCAAGCCTGCGTTGCGTGAGGGTTGGCCTGTAGCCACTCAGCGCGCATCAACTGCTTCCCGATCGCCTTCTTGACGTCGCGGATGTCGTTCTGAAGGTCGGCCGGAACGATTGTCATCTCGAAGTTCTTGCACTCGATAGCCCACAAGATCCCCGCCTCGTGATCTGCAGCGAGGACATCGATGTCGCCGAGCTCGTGTGGCAGCTTACACTTCGCCCAACCCTTGAAACGCGGGGTCACATCCACATTGGGGAGCGCTTGGAGCAGTCGCGCGACCTGGTCACCGAACTGATCGCCCCGTAGATGCTTGAGTCGCCCTTGGAAGCTCTCCATCTCCTCGGATTGCCCCCGGAACCTCCCCTGCGCCACTTGGAGCAGGGTCTGGCGCACTGAGCTAAAGAGGTGTCGTGGACCCCAATGCACCATCGTTCTTCCGCCACTCTCGACACACACGAGCGGGCGCGCGATGTATGAGTACCTGCGGCCCACCCTCCAGGGCAGCACGTCATGCTGGTCCAGGCCTTCCGGAGGGTACTCGAATGCGTCTCGTGGCCGCAGTGCGAGCCTATCGACGAGGCGGTGTGCGGCAGAGACACTGATGCGCCCGGCATGACCAATGCGCTTGATGCACTCCCCTTCGGGCAGGGCCCCGAGAGCAGATGGGGATGCAAATGCAAGCTCGCTGAGATCGTCCACGACATCTAGGAGCAACTGCATGTCGAGGCCGAACTCCACGCGGAGTGCAGCGTCCACTTCGGAGGGTGTCGGAACCGTCGGAGCGCCTGCTTCGTCGTTCTCAGGCGCCAACTGGATGCGAAGGATGTCCCTCAGATAGAGCGCCTGCGCGTCGAAGAAGTGATCCTGTCTGGATAGGCCGACTCGGCCGGACGCAAGCATGTCTGCGCTTGTGGGCCCCAGCCCGACCTTGCTGAGCTCCGCTTCGTGGGCGAAGTCGAGCAAGACAACCGCACGTGACAACAAGCCGTCGATGTCCGCGTGTGAAGCGCGTCTGTCCCCGGCGGGAGGAATCGCGGTCACATACTCGACCAAGAAGCGGCCAGCGATCGCTGTCGATGCCCGCTCCGATGTTCTGCGAGCATCTCGCGTCAGCATGTCTTCGACATCGCCGAAGCACGCGTGAGCACGAGCACGGGTCTGCTCGTCGACTCTCGTTGCGAATAGCTGCGCCTCGCATTCATGAATCAGCATCGGCAGGAGATGCTCGTCGTATCGGGCGACTTCCAAGGCGAGCTGTTCGTACAGCGAGTGAACCATCTGGAAGAGAAGCGCGCCGACATGACGCTCACTGTCAACCGGCTCTCCGAGCCAACCCCTCTTCGCCGCTTCAACACCGAGCCCGTCAAGCACACGGTTCTGCAAGGAGCGGGGCGCTTCGTGCGGTTGTGCAAGCCCTCGAGGGTCAATCTCCCTGTCGCCGCGGATAGCGTTCATCATCCTGCACTCACTGCTTCTAGCCCACCGCGCCAGGCTCTCGCGTGCAGCGTGAATGTGCGGAGCCGCATCATCACCGAGCATCACGCCGAGGCCGTCGAGGATCATCGAGAAGAGATCGATCTCGGCATCGCTTGAGTCGACGGAACGCAACCCGAAGCCAGGAAAGAGACGCACCTCCAAGCGGTCAGGTGCCTGGGGGACCACACTGGCCAGATCGCCTGATGTCTCGAGCTCCTGTCCCATGCACACTCGAGCCCACGTCTCAGGGGATTCGAGCGCTAGCGAGATCACGAACCGATCAAGTCCGACATGATCGAATGCTTGGCCGAGCGGTTCGGCGAGGCGCCACAGCCAGTAGGCGAGAGTCTCGACGAGCTGCGGCTCCATGGGGAAGCGCAAGTCCTCGGCGAGCTTCGGGGCAACGACCCACACCGAGCACGGGCCAGCACGAAGACTCAGCGCCGGATGATCCGCGATGCTGGACTGGAAGATGGGTACTGCAAGTTCCTTGAAGTGATGCTCGACTTCAAGGAGTGTTTTGGGCTCGTACCCCGGGCAGACATGCCTGCCCACCTTGCGTGCAACCTCCCTTCGGAGGTCGCCCCCAGAAGATGTGTCGAGAATCACGCCAATCCCAGAACGAGCAACGCCGTCGCCCAGGTAGAAACCATCACCCTTGTCCTCCCAGAGTTTGAAGAGATCCAGGGTGCTCCATGCTCGAACGATGTTGGCTTGGCGCAGCGTTTGTAGGTCCCAAAGGAAGTAGTGCAGTCGACGAGGATGACCACCTATCGAGTCTGCGAGGACGCGAAGTTCTTCGAGCGACATCATTGCGACCCGATCGAAGCCCTTTGGCGACGAGGACCAGGTCAGCGACGCAACCCCGTTACGGCACAACCGCTGCAGCGTCACGAGTAGGGTGACGTCACGGACACCTTGCTTGCGCTTCAAGGTTCGCGCCTTCGCCTCAGCTGTCTTGAGAAGCTCGTCCACTCGGTCTTGGATGGACCAGGGGCCCACTGCAGACACGTCCTCGCTTGCGTCGGTCAGACAGGCAATGAGCACCGCCTTGTCTGTGTCCGAGGCGCACAAGAATAGGTGAGCGCCAGCGGGTGGAGAACCGAGATACGACGCCGCCTTCAGGCCCAGCGGTGCGAGCATCTGATCCAAGTGCATACCCACCGTGCACTCGAACATCTTGGCGAACTCTGGAAGGCTACCCTCGGCTTCGAGAGCTGATACGGCGGCGCGCGTCATGGCGGGCACGAGCGCATATGGCGACGCGATGATCACTCCGCCGTCGACAGAGAGCAGCGGGTGCCGAAGAAGCTCGTTGTCATCAGGGCTGAACGACTCCAGGTCGATGGCGCTCTGGTCACAGATGAGTCGGCCAAGTCCTTCCTCCGAGAAGCGATCACTCAACATCAAGGCACCGAGGCCAGCCCCATCGAAGACCACTGCTTGTGATAGCTCGTGCAGTGCGGACTCGGCCGGGATACTCAGCTCCTCACCGGCGCCACTGAGGAATCCGCTGCTGGGCGAAAGACCGGCATTGCCGCACATGCGATGACTCAACGCGAGACCGGCGCGGAGTACGTCTTTCGCACGGTCGATTCCAGCAAGCGAACGGGCAGACGGATGCAGGAACAGGGTCCGCGCAATCAGCTCGAGCGCGAATACACCGCCGGGATCTTGTCCGGGCAACACGAGGCGACCCTGCTGCTCGAACAGGATCTCCTGACACACGGGTCCGGGAAGAGGGTCTTCACGAGCAGCCAAGTACTCGAGCGTGGAATCGTGCAGGAACACGTGGTGCGCACTCGAGAGACCTACTCCATCCTTCCCGGCGCGGCCAGGCGCTGTCCCAAGGCTCGCCGCAACCGCCGCCTCGAGTCGGAGCGCCTTTTCCACGTTCTCCGGGTGGAGCTGCAGAGCGGCGAGTTCGCGTACGAGTGCAGCAGGATCGAAACGGTCGAGATCAGTGGATAAGGAGCGCAGGTCAACACACTCCAAGAAGGGACCATCCGGGTCTTCGTACTTCGATGCTGCAGGCGGTCTGTTCATGCATGCAGTGTCTCACGCTGGTTAGCGTCCCCGGAAGTGGTGTACGAAGGCCCGGCCGCCTGACATAAGGCGGCCACTGCTCCATCCTCGAGGGTGGTTGAGACCCGGAATCGAGGAGGAGACAGTGACCAAGGACAACATGGACCGACTGACGTGGTTGCGCAAGACGCTTGCCGACGCCGATATCGACCTGATGCGCGAGATGCTCAAGGTGTTCGCCGAAGAACTCATGGGCGCCGAGGCTGACGCGATCTGCGGCGCCGGCTTTCGCGAGCGCAGTGACGAGCGCGTGAACAGACGCAACGGCTACCGCGAGCGCGAGCTCGACACCCGCGTGGGCACGATCGCGCTTTCCGTGCCCAAGCTGCGCGAGGGCACCTACTATCCGGACTGGCTCTTGGAGAACCGCCGGCGCGCCGAGCGTGCGCTCGTGGCCGTGATCGCCGAGTGCTACGTGAGGGGTGTCTCGACCAGGCGCGTGGACGGGCTCGTGAAGACACTCGGCATCGAAGGCATCTCCAAGTCGCAGGTATCGAGACTGGCCAAGACGCTTGACGAGGAGGTCGCGGCGTTTCGCTCTCGCCCGCTCGATACCGGTGCCTACCCGTACCTGTGGGTCGACGCGCTTGCCATCCGGGTGCGCGAGGGTGGACGAGTGGTGAAGGTCGCCTGCATCGTCGCCACCGCGGTGAACTCAGAGGGCCGCCGCGAGATCGTCGGCCTGGACACGTTCACGGAAGAGTCGGGTCCCGCATGGACCGCGTTCCTGAAAGACCTCGTCGCCCGCGGCCTGTCCGGCGTGCGTCTCGTGGTCTCCGACTCCCACAGGGGTCTCATCTCAGCGATCGAGGCCGTGCTCCCCGGCGCCGCCTGGCAGCGCTGCCGCACCCACTTCATGCGAAACGTGCTCTGCCGTGTGCCCAAGAGCGCCCAGCCGTTCGTGGCCACGCTCGTGCGCACGATCTTTGCCCAGCCGAGCGCCGAGGAGGTGGCCGCCCAGCTCGCACGCGTCGTCGAGCAGCTGGAGGGGCGCTTCCCGGATGTGGCGACGATGCTCGAGGATGCCGCAGCAGACATCACGGCGTTCTCGACGTTCCCCCTGGCCCACTGGCGCCAGATCTGGTCGAACAACCCGCAGGAGAGGCTCAACCGTGAGATCCGGCGCAGGAGTGACGTCGTGGGCATCTTCCCGAACCGCGGAAGCATCATCCGGCTCGTGGGCTCGGTGCTCTCCGAGCAGCACGACGAGTGGCAGGTGAGCCGACGCTACATGTCGATCGAGTCGATCGAGAAGACGATGCAGCCTGTGCTCACTGTGCAGGACGGACTCGATCAGGAGGTGGTGCCCGCGCTCATGGCCGGCTGAGCGACAAACTCGAGGCCGGAGCAGAGGGCTTCATACACCACTTGACGGGACGTGGCC
>DASSAH010000083.1:0-2249 GCA_035685585.1 Coriobacteriia bacterium | reverse complement strand
GACGATCTCCGCCCCCCGCCTCCCCGTCACGCCCTCGACACGCCAGGGCGAGCGGTCCCTTTGCAGTACCGTCAGCAACTCCGCAAAGGTCAGCTCTCCCTCCCCCCGGATCACCGCATCCACCGCCGGCTGCGAGGAGAGCACCTCCTCGGCGATGGGAGTGACTTCCGGCCCGCCCAGCACGATGTATGCGTCCGGCAGTATCTTTCGCACGAGCCGACACGCATCGTAGACACTGCGAGCGTTCCAGCACGTCACCGAGAACCCGACGACGTCGGGACCGAGCTCGGCCACACGATACGCGACCCACCACGGGTCTACGGTGACGTCGAGATCGAGTGTCAGGAACGCGGCTGTGCGCGCGAGCCGCGGATCGGCCTGCGCGTACGCTCGGACGTATCCTAAGCCGAGCGACCGGTATCCGGCCGAGCTGAGCCCGACGAGCGCGACCTTCTGCACGTCACTGCGGTTCACAGCGGCGCCGCTTCCGTGCTCAGCGCGTCGATCGCGTGGAGCGCCTTGGCGCCGAGCGACTCGGCCGAGAGGCCTCTGACCGACACCCACACCCGGTTCACCGTGCCGGTGTCGCAGGCCGCGCCCACCCACTCCGCCGACCTCCGCGGGTCGAGCGTCGGCACGCACGCGAGGACCACGACATCGACCCCCGCCTCAGCGCAGCTCGTGACCGTGGCCGGCGCCTCGCGCAGGTTGTGCGGACAGACCGGGACGATCGCCCGCACCGAGACGCGCGCACTTGAAGCGTCCGCCCATTCGCGCGTCGAACGTACCGTCTCGCGGGCGCGGACGAACGACCCCTGCTCGCCCGCCAATCCGTCGTGGAGCGCCTCGGCCGGTCCGAGAAGCGCGACCTCGACGGTCCGCGCACCGCTCTCAAGCGCCGCAACGGCGACGCCAGGCTCGCGGACACGAACCGCGACCCGCGAAACGCCCCTGTCCACACAGCGGCGGACCGCCTCGGCGAGTCGCTCGGCCGAGACGGCCCCGGTCCCGGTGATGAGCACGCCTTCATCCGTCCGCCCGGAAAGCATCGTGTCGAGACGCGCGAACCAATCGTCCTCAACGAACGCCACCGGCACGGCGGCGCAACGGCGGCACGCGACGTCCCCGGCAGGACCCAGGGTGATCTCACGGAACCGAAGCACGACGGGCGCTCCTCACGTGGTGATTCCGACAGCATAGCGGAAGCGGCTTGACGCCACGGCGGACGCCTCCGCTCACGCGAACGAAACGGCCTCCCGTCGTGGAAGGCCGTGATGAGATCGGTGGTGTCCGAGGCGAGAGTTGAACTCGCACGCCCTTGCGGGCACTAGGCCCTCAACCTAGCGCGTCTGCCATTCCGCCACTCGGACAGAACCGCGCCGGAGCGCGACGCACGAAAGTATAACCTACTCGAAAGTGGCGTGCCAGACGTCGGGGGGCGGGTCCGCCAGTGCCGGCGGTGCGTGGCCAGAGACGTCCCCGGCGCCCCCTGGACCGCGTCCAGACACCCATGCGAGAATCCGCATCGCGTCCTCCTCCGGCAGGTGGACCATCTCGAACGTCGCGTTCGACGGACTCGCAGCCACGTGGACCGACAGCGACGCCAAGCCCGCACCCTTCTGCAGGGGATGCTGGCTCACGGCCACCGACTGTATCCGCCGACGCCTCACGAGGACGGTCGTGCGTCCGACATCTCGCCAGCGCAACGCGAGAACCTCCGACCCGAGCCCCCACCGGGCGTCGCGGTACGCCCACACGCCCCACACACCTGCCACGACGGGAAGGACGACTCCGATCCAGCCAAACGGCACCAGGTACGTCAGCACCGCAGCCACAATCGCCGGGACGGCGACGGCTCGGAACACGTACCTGGAGAGCGCCGCCCTCGGGAGCCTGACGAGCTCAGGCGGTTCGTGCCCGGGCACCATCATGCCGGTGAAGCTCGGCGCGTCGGCCGCCCTCACGAGCGGATGCAGGACCGTCGGTCCGGACTCGTCCGTCGGCGAGCCGCCCTCGCCGGTGACGCCGATGCCGGCGACATCGATCGCGACGGTGACCCTTCCCATCATCTGTCTGAGAAGCCCCTCCTTCTGACGCACCGCCTGCACGCGACGGTACGGGACGGTGCGCGTCGAGCGTTCGAAGAGGCCCCGCTCCACCAGGACCTCGCCTTCCGTCCGCCTGACGGAGAACTCCCAATACTGCAGCGCTGTGACCGCACTCCCGACGAGCCACGAACCGAGCAGCAG
>DASSAH010000082.1:0-2612 GCA_035685585.1 Coriobacteriia bacterium | reverse complement strand
CCCGCCTTCACGTACCCGTACGCCGTCTCGGGCCGTGTGGGCGTGATGCCGATCGTGACGAGGTACCCGTCCGAGGCGAGCCGCACCGCCGCACTCACGCAGTCGCGCCAGTCGGGACCCGCGTCGAGGATGTGGTCGGACGGGAGTACGACCATCACCGCGTTCGGCTCGATGAGCTCGATCGTGGCGGCCGCGTACGCGATCGCGGGGGCCGTGTTGCGCGGAACGGGCTCCTGCAAGAAGCGCAGACGGCGCATCCCGGGGTCGGCCTGGGCTGTGAGGTGGTTGCGCAACTCGTCGAAGAGCCGCTCGTTGGTGACGACGAATACCCGCTCGCGCCCGGCCACGCCATCCACACGCCGTACCGCCTGAGCGATGAGTGACTCCTGGCCGAAGACGGAGAGCATCTGCTTCGGGGAGAGCTCCCGCGAGAGCGGCCAGAATCGCTGGCCACTTCCCCCGGCGAGGATGGCGGCGAAGACCGGTGGCATGTCGGACACTGAGAAGCGGTCCTTTCGCGGCGGCTCGGACGGCACCCGGCCCGACCCTTGCTACGGTGTCGCAGGCCGATACACTTGACTGAGTGTACACCCCGGCACTCGGAGAACGCCATGCCACACGCACGACCGAGCAAGGCAAGCGACCCGGCGACCGAGCAGACCACGCGCGCATCGCTTCTCGCCTGGTACGCGCTCGTCGGCGCGGTCCTCCTCGTCCCGATGACCCTGCCGACGCTCGCGTGGTTCGACCTGGGGCCGTCACTCATGGCGGACCCGGCGTCACTCGCCAAGACGATCGCGCTTCGGGTCTTCACCGTTGTCGGGCTCGCGGCGTGGGCCTTCGACCTCCTCACCCGCGGAGGGAGGATCCGGCACACGCCCATCGACTGGCTCGTGCTCGCGTTCGTGGCATGGGTCGGCGTCACCACGGTCTTCTCGATACACGTCCCGACTGCCCTCATCGGCAAATACCACCGGGACGAGGGCTTTCTCGCCTTCGTGAACTATGCGCTCATCTACTTCCTCACGCTGCAGCTCGTCGACAGAGCCGCGCGCATCCGAACGATCGCGGTCGCGGTCTTCGCGTCCAGCGTACCCGTCGCAGGCTACGGCATCATCCAGTACTGGGGTCTCGACCCCATCGCATGGGTGCAGGACTTCGTCGCCGCCCGTGCGTTCTCCACGTTCGGCAACCCGAACATCCTTGCGGGCTACCTGATGTTTACCGTACCCGTCGCGCTGGCTTTGGCGCTCGCCGAGACGCGTCCCCGTCATCGCCTCGCGTATTGGGCCGGCTTCTACCTCAACCTCTTCACGCTCTATGTCACGTTCACCCGCGGCGGATGGATCGGGGGAGTCATCGCGATCGCGCTCGTGGCCTTCATCGCCGCGCGCCACGGGCTGCGTCTCAGGCGGACCGACCTGCCTCCCGCCATCGCTGTCACGGCGGGCGGCGTTGTCGCCGTACTCGCGGAGCGGCTGTGGAGTCTGAGACCGTCCTTGCCGCTCGCCGAGTACGGAGCCCAACGCGTGCTCGTGGCCGATCCCGGTGGTGTCGGCGCACGCCTGATGATGTGGCAGGCCGCGCTCTCCGCGGCAGCCGAGCGCCCGCTGCTTGGCTACGGGCCCGACACGTTCCGCTACGTTTTCCCGGCCCACAAACCCGAAGCGTACGTACGTATCACGGACAACATCGCCGACAGTCCGCACAGCTACCCGCTTCAGCTGTTGGTAGGAAGCGGTGTCGTCGGCGCGGTCCTCTTCTTCGCCGTGATGGGGTGGGCAGCCATCCGCTCGGCGCCGCAGGTCTTCAACCGTTCGAGCGACCGCTCCCGCGTCATCCTGGGCGCGTTCTGGGCCGCCTCCGCGGGCTACCTGGCGAGCCTCGTCTTCGGACTCTCGCTCCCCGGAGTCTCGTTCCTGCTGTGGATCGCGGTCGCGGTCGCGGTCGCGCCCACCGCCGCGACGTCCACGGTCCGGGCGCCCTCGTGGGGCCGCATCGGGGCCACGGGGGGTATCGCGCACGCCGCCGTCCTCATCGCCCTGCAGGTGCCTCTCATCGCCGCGGACCGCGCGTTCATGCGCTCCCAGTTCGGTGACATCGGCAGCGCCGGTCCGCGCTACGCCGCTGAAGCCGTCCGCCTCAACCCCCTGAGTCACGCCTACCGCGAACAGGTCGGGATATCCTACTTCAATGAGGCCCTCCGCCAGCTCGGCATCGCGGAGCAGGCGTTCGCACAGGGCCAGGACCCGACACGCTTCCTCGAAGACGCCGAGCGGAACCTAGGCCGCAGCGAGCGGGCGTTCCTCGACGCGATCGAGTGGGAGCCCGCCTTTTTCGGCAACTACCAGTACCTCGCCACGCTCTACAACTTGAGGGGCGACCTCTTGGGCAGTGCGCGCGATCATGAGGCGGCGCTGCGAGTGACCGAGGAGATCCGCGCGATCGATCCGTACGCGATGGCGACGCGTGTGGAGCAGGCATACGCGCTTCACGCCCTCGCGCGAGCCGACGAGGCCGTCACGCTCCTCGAGGAGAGCCTCGCGCTCGTGCCGGGACACGAGCGGGCGGCCTTGCTGCTCGCCGGCGTCCACGAGCAAAAGGGGAACCGT
>DASSAH010000081.1:0-1920 GCA_035685585.1 Coriobacteriia bacterium | reverse complement strand
AGGTGCCGGCGGAGTCGGGCTGCTCTGCGTCAGGGGTGTCGAGTTGGCTTTCCGGGATGCGCTTACAATCTCGCGTGACGTGTTGCTCCTGGATGGCGCCCGATCACGCGTCGAGTTCCAGGTCGCCAATCTGGCACCGTTTGTGGCGCTCAAGGCCGACGCCTATCTGGACCGGCGCAAGCCGAAGGATGCATACGATCTTGTCTACGTGCTCAGATGGTGGCAGGGCGGACCCGAGGCCGCTGCTGCTGCGGTTGCGTCCAGCCCGGTCGCCGGGGAGCCCTTCATCATCTCGGCAATCTCGCGCGTGCTCGGCGACTTCGCTGCTCCGGACAGGGCCGGGGCGATCGATTACGCGAGCCTGAGAGCGTCTGGCGGTACGGAGACAGAGACGGCATTCGCACGCAACGAGGCGGTGCTTGTGATCCGGCAGTTCGCGGGGGCGCTGCGAGTGCGGGGCTTCGGAGAGGATGTGGCATGACCGACACCCAGGCCGCACGCTACGACCCGATCGCCGTGAGCGCGGAGAGCACGGTGGTCGCTGAGTACTTCCCGGAAGCCGCGGAGGAGACGGCGTATCAGTCCGAAGCCGCCCTGGAGCAAGCGTTCATCGGACTCCTTGAATCCCAGGCGTACGAGTACCTGCCGATCACGAATGAGGCCGCGCTCGTCGTAAACCTTCGCACACAGCTCGAAGCGCTCAACAAGATCACATTCAGCGACGCCGAGTGGAACCGGTTCTTCTCGGAGAGGATCGCCGGCGCCAACGAAGGCCCGATTGAAAAAACGGTGCGCATTCAGGAGGATCACGTCCAGATCCTGAGGCGCGACGACGGCACGACCAAGAACGTCACGCTCATCGACAAGACCAACATCCACAACAACCGGCTGCAGGTCATCAATCAGTACGAGGTCGCCGGAGGCGAGGGCGAAGGCGGCGCGGCCCGGTCAAACCGCTACGACGTGACGGTGCTCGTTAATGGACTGCCCATGGTGCACGTCGAGCTGAAGCGGCGCGGCGTCGACGTCCGCGAGGCGTTCAACCAGATCGACCGCTACCAGCGCGACAGCTTCTGGGCCGGGTCAGGCCTCTTCGACTATGTGCAGCTCTTTGTGATCAGCAATGGCACCCTCACCAAGTACTACTCGAACACGGTCCGTCGACAGCACCTTCGCGAGGCCGTGGGGTCCAGGCGGGCACGCAAGACGTCCAACACGTTCGAGTTCACCTCGTGGTGGGCGGACGCGACGAATCGCCCGATCCGGGACCTGCCCGCATTCGCGAAGACGTTCTTCGCCAAGCACTCGCTGCTCAACGTGCTCACCAAGTACTGCGTGCTCACTGCCGACAGGATGCTGCTCGTGATGCGGCCGTACCAGATCGTCGCGACCGAGCGGATCTTGCAGCGCATCGACATCTCAACGAACTACAAGCAGCTCGGCACCGTGGCCGCCGGCGGGTACGTGTGGCACACAACCGGGTCGGGCAAGACGCTCACGAGCTTCAAAGCCGCGCAACTGGCCAGCAGACTGCCCAGCGTCGACAAGGTGCTCTTCGTCGTGGACCGCAAGGACCTTGACTACCAGACCATGCGTGAGTACGACCGCTTCGAGAAGGGCGCCGCGAACTCCAACACCTCGACCGCTGTGCTCAAGCGCCAGCTGGAAGACCCCTCGGCGCGGATCATCATCACGACGATCCAGAAGCTCGCAACCTTCATCGCGGCGAACAAGGGTCACAGCATCTATGGCGGCCACGTCGTCATCATCTTCGACGAGTGTCACCGCTCCCAGTTCGGCGAGATGCACTCAGCGATCACCAAGGCGTTTCGGCGCTACAACCTCTTCGGTTTCACGGGCACGCCAATCTTCTCGGCCAACGCGGCCAGCGGTGGCAATCCGCAACTGAAGACCACAGGG
>DASSAH010000080.1:0-2165 GCA_035685585.1 Coriobacteriia bacterium | reverse complement strand
TGGCAAGGTCACAAGCGCGCGCATCGTCTCGCACAAGACCGGGGAGGCGTTCACGCGCACGCTGCGTGACATCTCGGGCACACGAAGGGCAGACTACTGATGTCGGCGTGGGTGATGCGCCCCCATTTGCTTTACACGTTCGCGATCGCGTCGCGCCTTGTCACTCTGCGCGACTTCCTCGTACTGTTCTTCTTTATTCAACTTGGAAGCGGTCTTGACCTCGGCGCCATGGGAGAGCAGGCGGTTCCCGCCGCGATCTTCTCAGCGTTCGTCCTCATCGGCAATCCATTGATCGTGCTGGCGATCATGGGATTCATGGGGTACCGCCGCCGCACCGGATTCCTCACCGGCCTCACCGTGGCGCAGGTGAGCGAGTTCTCACTCATCCTTGCGGCGCTCGGCGTGAGCATCGGGCACATCGGCCAGGACACGCTTGCGCTGATCACGTTCGTCGCTGTCGTGACCATCGGCCTGTCGACCTACCTCATCCTGTATTCGCACCGGATCTACGAGTGGGTCGAGCGGCCGTTGCGCGTCTTCGAGCGGGCCGTGCCGGTCCGGGAGATCTCGCCGGACGAGACCGCCGGTCCGGCGCGCGTGGACGTGATCGTCTTCGGGCTCGGACGGTTCGGCTCCAACATCAGCGGGAGACTTGTGGACCGAGGACGCAGCGTGCTGGGCGTGGACTTCGACCCGGCGGCGTTGCGTCAGGCGCGCGAAGTGGGACTTCCCACCCAGTACGGCGACGCCGAGGATCCCGAGTTGACCGGCTCGCTGCCGCTCAACCAGGCCGAATGGGTCGTCTGCACCGCATCGCTCGTCGACGTGCAGCTCACGCTGCTCCACTCGTTGCGCACGCACGGCTACCAGGGCAAGGTCGCCCTCACCGCCCACACGAGCGATGAGGCCGAGCGCCTCGCGGCCGCGGGAGCGGACCTCGTGCTGCTGCCGTTCGCAGACGCCGCCGACCAGGCGGTCGACCTCCTGACGGTCCCGGTGGCACTGCCGAGGCCTGCCTGAGTCCGCGTCAGCTCGTGAACGCGCCCTCCCTGTCGAGCAGCGCGCGCTTGCGTTCGATGCCCGACGCGTAGCCCGTCAGCGAGCCGTCGGCACCGATGACGCGGTGGCATGGCACGATCACCGCGACCGGGTTCGCGCCGCACGCCTGGGCGGCGGCTCGGACGGCGGCCGGCCGTGCGGCGCGACGGGCGAGCTCGCCGTAGGTGATGGTGGCGCCGGCGGGGATCTCGCGAAGGGCGTCCCAGACGGCGCGCTGGAACGGAGTCCCTCGCAGGTCGAGCGGAATCGCCCGCGGGGTCGCGGGTGACTCGACCGCGGCCGCGACCGTCGCGGCGAGGTCTCGGGTCCGGGCATCGGATGGCGCCATCTCGGCGCGCGGGAACCGCCGCTCACAGGCGCTGACGAGGAGGACGTCGTCAGCGCCGAACGAGACCTCGCACACGCCGGTCTTGCTCACCGCCACGAGCAGACGGCCGAGCGACGTGTCGACGATCGCATGCCGGATGACGTCACGCATGAGAGCTCCTCTCGCGGTCGGGGAGTGTGTCCAGGTGGATGGAGCGTACCGCGCTCGAGGGAGGTTCGGGAATACTCTCGGCGGAGGTGAGGGTGTGAGACTGGATATCGCAACCACGGTGCGGCTCGCCAACGGCGTGCGGATGCCGCTGCTCGGCTTCGGGACCTACAAGATCGTCGATGACGCCGAGGTGGAACGCTCGGTTTGCACGGCGCTCGAGGCGGGGTACCGGAGCATCGACACCGCATCGATGTACGACAACGAAGCGGCGATCGGTCGCGCGATACGCTCGTGCGAGGTGCCACGCCACGAGGTGTTCATCACGACGAAAGTCTGGAACGACGAGCAGGGCGAGGAGGGCGTCAGGCGCGCGATCGAACGCAGTCTGGCCCGGCTCGGCGTGGACTCGGTCGACCTCTACCTCGTGCACTGGCCCATCCCCCGGCTCTACGAATCGACGTGGCGCGGTATGGAGCGCGCCCATGCCGAGGGGCTCGCGCGCGCGATCGGGGTCAGCAACTTCCTTGTGGGCAACCTGGAGGGACTCCGCGAGGCAACCGGGGCATCTCCGCTCGTCAACCAGGTCGAGCACCATCCCTGGCTCCGCCAGCCTGAGCTGCATGCGTAC
>DASSAH010000079.1:0-4926 GCA_035685585.1 Coriobacteriia bacterium | reverse complement strand
GTTCATAGATCATGTTGGGGATGTTGTTCGCGACCGTGTACGACGCGGCGGCAGCTGTCACGCCGAGCGCGTACGCGGTCGCCCACGTCCGCGCGAACCCGGTCACGCGGGAGAGCGCTGTGGAAAGCGACATGATCGCGGTCGAGCGGGCTATCGGCGGCGCGCTGATACGGGCTCCTGTTCGTGTCCATACGGGGCCGACACTGCCGGTCATTGTACTGCTTCGGCGCGGCTTTCGCCTGGTACGCCAGGTAATGACCGTTCTGTGACGACGCGCCGGTCGATGGGGTGGCTCGTCTATACTTGCGGGGGACCACCGCGCGGGAGGGTCGTATGGGCCGGAGGATCACAGGAGCTGTCCTGACGGGCGCGATCGCGCTTGCGTTCGCGACACCCGTCATGCCCGCCGCGGCGGCGGAGCCCGCCCCGCGCGTCGTCGTCGTGCTCGCGCCCTACCTGCAGCTGAGCGATATCGATCCCGACGTCGCACCAGCTATCCACCGGCTCGCCGAGCAAGGGGCGGTGGGGAACATCAACCTGCGCAACCGTAGCCGGATTGCCGCAGGGCCTCCTCCTCTGCAGGGCGCGCTCGTGTTCTCGTCAGGCTCGTGGGCGGCGGCCGACCGCCTCGCTCCGCAGCCGCATGACGTCGACGAGTACTACGAGG
The DNA here is from genome assembly GCA_035685585.1 of Coriobacteriia bacterium. GTDB lineage: Bacteria > Actinomycetota > Coriobacteriia > Anaerosomatales > SLCP01 > DASSAH01. The sequence goes on along the minus strand of DASSAH010000079.1, from coordinate 4,259 downwards.
GGGGGTCGGCCTCCGACGCGTACGAACGGATGACCGGTGAAGACGCGACAGGGTACGACGTCGTGTTCCTCGGGTTGCCGAGGACGGTACGGCTCAACGACGGCGCCGAGGCGCTCGCGATACGGCTCGGAGCGCTCGGGCAGGCCATCCGGGACGCGGGCGGCTCGACGGCCGCGATCGGCAACTCCGACGCAGGGTTCGAGGTCCGGGGTGTGTGGCGCAATCGTCCGGCCGCCGCAGTCGCGATGGACGAGAGCGGCAGGGTGGTTCTCGGCAGCGTTTCGACGGCCCTCCTGAGGAACGACTCGGACAGCCCGTTCGGGTTTGCCACCGACCTGGAAGCGTTCGCCGCCGAACACGAGCGTGTGCGTGTCGCGCTCGATGAAGCGGGGGGTCCGTCGCTCATCGTGCTCGACGCGGGCGACCCTCACCGCGCCCAAGAGGTCGCCATCGACGTGTCGCCGGGTGTCGCTGAAGTCCACCGCCTGGCTGCGGTGCGCACCCTGGACGCGATCGTGGCGCTTGCCGCCGATGCGCTGCCGCCCGGCGGGACATTGATGGTAGTCCCGCAGGTCCTGGCCGAGACGCCGGGTGCGGTCACGGGGCTCGGCCCCATGATCGTCTACGGTGAAGGCTGGTCCGGGTACCTGAGCTCATCGTCCACGCACCGCCGGGGGCTCGTGACGAATCTCGACGTCCCCGCCACCGTCCTTGCCGCGCTCGGCGTCGAGCGACCGGTGGAGATGCTCGGCAACGCGATGGTCTCAGACGGCGTCCGCAAGCCCCTTGTGCAGCGCGTCGTCACGCTTGCCGACGCCAACGCCACCGCGATCGCGGTGGACACCGCGAAACCGGTGGTCGTCAACGGTTTCATCGCGGTGACGACCCTCCTCTTGCTCGGGTGCACGCTCGTGCTGCTGCGCGCGCGGCGCTGGCAGCGACGGGACATGTGCCTCTGGTCCTCGATCGGGCGACGGCTCCTGCTGCTCGTCCTTGCGGTCCCGCCCGCGTCGCTGCTCATGTTCGTCATCGACCGCTTGCCGTCGACGGCCGCCGAAGCGTATCTGGCGTTCTTCGCCGCGCTCGGTGTCGTCTTCGTTGCGGGGCTGGCGCTGGAGTTCCTCGGACCCCGCGTCCCGATCGTTTTCTTGAGCATGCTCGCCGTGACCGTCATCATCATTGACCAGGTCATGGGAGCGCCGCTGTCGTTCACGAGCTTCCTCGGATACTCGCCGCTGCTTGCCGCCCGCTACTACGGCCTTGGCAACGAGGGTGCGGCGATCCTCTTCGGCGCGGCGGTGACAGGATTCGCGCTGCTGCTCGACGAGTATCGTACGGCGCGGTGGGCCCGTCTGGCCGGCCGGTGGGGTCTTCCCGCGTTCGCCGCGGTCGTGACGGTCGTCGCGGCCGCCCCCGTGCTCGGCGCCAACGTCGCGGTCGCTGCGTGGGCTGTCGCGGGATTCGCGGCACTCTGGGCGATCCACAACCGCGTCAGGTTCGACTGGAAGCTCGTGGTCAGCGCTCTTCTGGTGACGGTCCTGCTGATCGCCGCGTTCTCGGCGATCGATCTTCGCGCGGGGGCCGAGTCCCGGTCCCATCTCGCGCGGGCCTGGGAGAGCCTCTCCAAGGGCGGGGTCTCCGAGCTTTGGCTGATCATCGCCCGTAAGGCGGAGACGAATATCCGCGTGCTCATGCATACGAACTGGTCGTACGTGCTCGTAGCGGTCCTCGCATTCCTCGGCTTCATGAGGTGGAGGCCGCAAGGGGATTTCGCGGCGGTGCTCTCCGAGAACCCCGCGTTTTCCGCTGGCATGACCGCGTGCCTGATCGGCGGAGCGGTGGCCTACGTGACCGAGGACTCGGGCATCGTGATCCCGGCGCTTGCCATGGTCTATGTCGGCGTGGCCATCGTGCACCTCATGCTGTCCCGTCTGCCTCGTGCGGCCGGTGGAGAAGCGGGGGATGCTGAGGAGTGCTGACCGCCGAGGAGATCGTGCGCTACACCGTCGGTCTGGCCGCCATGACGGGGGTCGCGGTCCTGGCGCCGTGGGCGGGCATGCGCGTCTTGCTGCCCTCCCTTCAGGCGGGGCCAGCGGTCCGCAACTATCGCGGCGCCGAGGTATCGCTCGGCCTGGGTGTGGTATGGGTGTTCTGGGGCGCCGCGCTGCTGTCCCTCGAGGCGCTTGTCTCGGCGACCGCGACGACGCGTCTATTCGGCGGGCCGGCGTGGTTCGAGCCCTCTCTCATCGCGCCCCTGGTTCTCGGCGCGTTCCTGTTCGGATTGATCGACGACACCTTCGGCACGCCCGGGCACAGAGGATTCAGGGGCCATCTCGCGGCTCTCGCCGAGCGCCGTCTCACGACCGGTGCGCTGAAGCTTTTCGGCATCGGCGCGCTTGCGCTTGCCGGGGCAGCGGCTCCGGCGCTCGGCGACCAGGAAGCGACCGTGGCATCCGCAGGTCGATACATCGCCGCGGCGCTGGTCATCGCGCTGGCCGCGAACACGGTCAACCTCTTCGACCTGCGCCCCGCCCGCGCTCTCAAGGTCTACTGCGTCCTCGTGGTCGCGGGCATCGCCGGCGGCGTCGCGGCGGGTGTCGCCGGGGGCGCACCGGCGTCGGTCGCCACGTCGGAGGGACTCGTGCTGCTCGTGGCCGCGGCCGGTCCGGTCATCGCTGTGTGGGGACCCGATGCCCGCGAGCAGGCGATGCTCGGCGACGCCGGCGCGAACGCCTTCGGGATGTTCGCGGGACTCGTCCTCGTGTGGTCGCTGCCGGACGGAGCGACCATTGCGGCCGCCGCGCTCCTGCTCGCGCTGAACCTCCTCTCCGAACGCGTGTCGTTCTCGGCGGTGATCGAGGACGTGCCATGGCTTGCGGCGCTCGACCGGTGGGGGAGGCCGCCGCAACGCTGACGGCGGTGCCGCCGTTGCCACGAGTGACCACCCGAGCGCCGGGCCGCACAGGTAGAATGGCAGACGACAGTGACGGCGGGTTTCGGACGGAGGCAGGATCCGGCAGATGGCGAAGCACATCTTCGTGACAGGTGGCGTCGTGAGTTCACTCGGCAAAGGCATCACGGCGGCGTCGCTCGGCCGTCTTCTCAAGTCGCGTGGGCTGAAGGTGACCATCCAGAAGCTCGACCCGTACCTCAACGTCGACCCGGGTACGATGAGTCCGTTCCAGCACGGCGAGGTGTTCGTGACCGACGATGGGGGAGAGACCGACCTCGACCTCGGGCACTACGAACGATTCATCGACGAGTCGCTGTCGCGCGAGTGCAGCGTGACCGCGGGCTCGATCTACCAGACGGTGGTCACCAAGGAGCGCAGGGGGGAGTTCCTAGGCGGGACGGTCCAGGTCATCCCCCATGTCACCAATGAGATCAAGGACCGCATCACCCGGCTTGCCGATCGGACGCAGCCCGACGTCATCATCACGGAGGTCGGCGGCACGGTCGGCGACATCGAATCGCTGCCGTTCATCGAGGCCATCAGGCAGCTGCGCAAAGACGTCGGCTGGCAGAACGTCTGCTACATACACGTCACCCTCGTTCCGTTCATCGCCGCCTCGACGGAGCTCAAGACGAAACCCACCCAGCACTCCGTGAAAGAGCTTCGCTCGCTCGGCATCCAGCCTGATTTCATCGTCTGCAGGTCCGACCGTCCCATCGACGCGGGTATCCGCCGGAAGATCGCGCTCTTCTGCGACGTCGACGCGAAAGCGGTGATCAGCGCACAGGACGCCCGCTCCATCTACGACGTCCCGATCTCCTTGCGCGAACAGGGCCTCGACGGGATGGTCATCGAGCGCCTCGGTCTGACCTGCGGTGAACCGGACATGTCCGAGTGGGAGCGGTTCGTGGCCCATTCTGCGTCGCTCGCGAACAGCGTCGACATCGCGCTTGTCGGGAAGTACGTGCAGCTCCCGGATGCGTATCTCTCGGTCACCGAGGCCCTCGACCATGCCGGCATCTACCACGACCACAAGGTGAACGTGCATTGGGTCGACGCCGAGAGCCTCACGCCTGAAGAGGTTGAGCAGATCCTCTCCGAGATGGACGGCATCCTCGTCCCCGGCGGTTTCGGCATCCGGGGCATCGAAGGCAAGGTGAGAGCGGCACGGCACGCGCGCGAGAACGAGGTGCCCTACCTCGGCATCTGTCTCGGGATGCAGGTCGCGGTCATCGAGTTCGCGCGGCATGTGGCCGGTCTTGCCGGCTCGAACTCGCCTGAGTTCGAGCCGGCGGCGGAGCATCCG
>DASSAH010000078.1:0-6144 GCA_035685585.1 Coriobacteriia bacterium | reverse complement strand
CCACCGGGCGTTGAGACCCGAAAGCTGCTCGGAGAGCCCCGCCATCTCGGCCCGCAACGCATCGAGGCGCTCGGCGCTCGCCGCATCGGTCTCCTTCTGAAGCGCGGCCTCCTCGATCTGGAGCTGCCGCAGCTGCCGATCGAGCGCGTCGATCTCTGTGGGCGACGAGTCGAGTTCGATGCGCAGGCGGCTGGCCGCCTCGTCGACAAGATCGATAGCCTTGTCAGGCAGGAAGCGGTCGGTGATGTAGCGGTCGGAGAGCGTGGCGGCAGCAACGATGGCGCTGTCGGTGATGCGCACGCCGTGGTGCACCTCGTACTTCTCTTTCAGCCCGCGCAGGATCGCGATCGTGTCCTCGAGTGTGGGCTCGCCCACGAACACCGGCTGGAAGCGCCGCTCGAGCGCCGCGTCCTTCTCGATGTGCTTGCGGTACTCGTCGAGCGTGGTGGCGCCGATGGCGTGCAGCTCACCGCGGGCGAGCGCGGGCTTGAGCATGTTGCTCGCATCCATCGAGCCCTCCGCAGCACCAGCGCCCACGAGCGTGTGAAGCTCGTCGATGAAGAGCACCAGCCGCCCCTCGGCCTGCTCGATCTCTCGCAGCACGGCCTTCAGGCGGTCCTCGAACTCACCGCGATACTTGGCCCCGGCGACCATCGCGCCGAGATCGAGCGCGACGACGTCCTTGTCGCGCAGGCTGCTCGGCACGTCACCGTCGACGATGCGCTGGGCGAGCCCCTCGACGATCGCGGTCTTGCCGGTGCCCGGCTCTCCGATGAGCACCGGGTTGTTCTTGGTACGCCGCGAGAGTACCTGGATGACGCGACGGATCTCCTCGCTCCGGCCGATGACCGGGTCGAGCTTGCCCTCGCGCGCGGCGTCGGTGAGGTTGCGGCTGAACCGCTCGAGCGCCTGGAACTGGGCCTCGGGGTTCTGGTCGGTCACGCGCGCACCGGCGCGAAGCTCTTCGAGCGCTCCGAGCAGCCGGGCCTGGGTGACGCCCGCCTCGGTCAGCAGCCTGCCAGCCTCGCCGGTGTCCGACGTGAGCGCGAGGAGCAGATGCTCGGTCGAGACGTAGGCGTCCTTGAGCTTCTCAGCATGCTTGAACGCGTCCGAGAGCACGCTCGAAAGACGCGGCCCCGGCCCCGCCTGACCGATGCCCGCGCCCGAGACCTTGGGCGCTCGTTCGATGGCTGCGGCCACCTGCGACTCGAGCGCGTCGGCATCGGCACCGACCTTCTGCACGATCGGCCGCACGATCCCCTCCGCCGCGTCGAGGAGCGTCTTGAGAAGGTGCTCGGGCTCAATGACCTGCGAGGACGCGTCATCGGCCACGCCTTGCGCGGCCTGGAGCGCCTCTTGCGCTTTCACCGTCAGCTTGTCGAGTCTCATTCGCCGGCCTCCTCCGCACGACCCGTCCGCGGACACCATCCTGATCTCCTGGCCAGCGTGCCGCTGCGGACCATCACGATGCCGGTTGCGCACTCGGCCCGCGCCACCTCCGCTACCCGGGCGCGCAGCTGCTCGGCCTGACGGCGCAGTCGGCCCATCTCATCGGTCAGCCGCTCGACCTCTCGCTCAAGCTCGAGAATGCGCTCGACGCCGGAAAGGTTGACCCCCTCGACCTGAGTGAGGTGCTGGATGACACGCAGCCGCTCCACGTCGGCCTGCGAGTACAGGCGGGTGTTGCCAGCCGAGCGCTGCGGTGAGACGAGACGTCTGCGCTCATAGATGCGCAGCGTCTGGGGGTGCATGCCCGCAAGCTCGGCCGCCACGCTGATCATGTACAGCGGCCTGCTGCGATCGTCCATGCCGCGATGCGACGACATCCCGCTACCTCCTACCGGATGTGCGAACGCACGTCGTCGGTCCTCGACGACGCGAACCGTTTGAGCAGCTCGCGCTGCTCGGTGGAGAGCTTCTCGGGCACAACGACCTTCGTTCGCACCTTGAGGTCGCCCTTGCCCTTGCCTTTCAGCTTCGGCGCTCCCTTGCCCGCGATGCGATGCACGGTGCCGTCCTGCGTGCCTGGAGCCACTTTCAGTCTGACCTTACCTCCGCCAGGAACCGGAATCGTGATCTCGGCGCCCAGCGCGGCTTCCGTGATCGCGATTGGCAGGTCGAGCGTGACGTCGGCCCCGTCTCGGGTGTAGTAGGGGTGCGGACGGATATGTGTGACCACGTACAGGTCGCCCGCGGGGGCGCCTCCCTGCCCGGGCTCACCCTTACCTTTGAAGCGCAGCTTCCCGCCGTCGGTCACACCCGGCGGGACGTTCACCGTCACCGGCTTCACCCGCACGACCGCTCCCTTGCCCTTGCAGGTCGTGCACGGATGCTCGATGACCGTGCCCGTGCCGCCGCAGCGAGGGCATGTCCGCGAGATGCCGAAGAGACCCTGTCCCTGGCTGATGTGGCCCGAACCGTTGCACGCCGGACAGGTCGTCGCCGAGGTCCCCGGCCGCGCCCCCGTCCCCGAGCACGTCGTACAAGACTCGGACCGCTGCACCTCGACCTTGGTCGACACACCGGCGAGCGCCTCGTCGAAGTCGAGCGTCAACTCATAGGTGAGGTCGCGTCCGCGGTGTGCTCGCGTACCGCGCGCTCCGGCGCTTCCGCCGACAGCGCTCCCGAACACGCTTCCGAAGATTTCGCCGAGATCGCCCAGGTCAACCTGCTGGTACGTGAAGTCGCCTCCGCCAGGCCAGCCAGCTCCTCCCGGCCCACCGGCGCCCGGCGGCACGCCTCCGCTGAAGTACTGGCCATACTGGTCATACTGCGCGCGCTTCTCCGTGTCGGAGAGCACTTCGTGCGCCTCGTTGATCTCCTTGAACTTCTCCTCTGAGCCACCCGCGTCAGGATGATGCTTGCGCGCAAGGCGACGAAAGGCCTTCTTGATCTCAGCCGCCGAGGCGTCCTTCTTGACGCCGAGTATGTCGTAGTAGTTCTTCGTGGCCGGCATGGCTCAGCTCATTCGATCGGCGCGGGTCCTCCGGTTGAGACGACCACCATCGCGGGGCGGATCGTCCGGCCGTGCATCTCGTAGCCCTTCTGATAGACCTCCACGACGGTGCCGTCCGGCACGCCGGAGTCTTCATGCTGCCCGACCGCCTGATGCTTGAGCGCATCGAACCGGGCGCCGAACGGATCGACCTGCTCGACACCTTCTTTCGCGAGCACGTCGAGCAGCTGGCCGAGGGTCAACTCGACTCCCGAGAGCAGGTCGTCACGGGCACCGCCTGTCGTGACGTGGTCGATCGCCCGCTCCAAGTTGTCGACGACCGGCAGCAGGTGCGCCACGATCCGCTCCCCGGCGCGCTTGACCGCGTCGGCATGCTCGCGCGACATGCGCTTGCGGAAGTTCTCGAACTCGGCCTGCGTGCGCTGCGCGGCCTCGAGGTTGCGCGCGGCCTCCTCACGCGCTTCCTCGAGTTCAGCCATCAGCCGATCGCCTCGCATCGCGAGCTCAGGACCGAGATCGCTTTCGAGCTCGGGGTCGATCGGCGCCTGTGTCTTGCGCGGCTCCTTGCGCATAACTACTTGTCCTTGCTCTCGTCGACGACCTCGTAGTCCGCCTCGACGACCTCTTCCTCGTCAGCAGCGGCGCTCTCATCACTCCCAGCATCTGTCGCCGCCTCAGCCTGCGCCTCGGCGTACACGATCTCGGCGAGCTTGTAGCCTGCCTGCTGGAGCTTGTCGGTCGCGGTCTTGATGGCGTCGACGTCGTCGCCCTCCAATGCCTGCTTGGCTTCGGCGATGGCCTCTTCGCACGCCGTCTTCGTCTCCTCGGGGACCTTGTCTCCAAGATCGGAGAGCGTCTTCTCGGTCGAGTAGACGAGCGTGTCGGCGTTGTTGCGCGCCTCGGCCGTCTCTTTCTTGCGCCGGTCCTCCTCGGCGTGCGCCTCGGCGTCAGAGACCATGCGCTCGACCTCTTCGTCGGAAAGCGCCGTGGTGCCGGAGATGGTGATCTTCTGCTCCTGCCCGGTGCCCTTGTCCTTGGCCGACACGTTGACGATGCCGTTCGCGTCGATGTCGAACGTGACCTCGATCTGCGGTATGCCACGCGGCGCCGCAGGGAGGTTCATCAGGTGGAACTTGCCGAGCGTCTTGTTGTTGGCCGCCATCTCACGCTCGCCTTGCAGTACGTGGATCTCCACCGACGTCTGTCCGTCGGCTGCGGTGGTGTACGTCTCGCTCTTGCGCGTCGGGATGGTCGTATTGCGCTCGATCATGCGCGTCATGACCCCGCCGAGCGTTTCCACGCCGAGCGACAGGGGGGTCACGTCGAGGAGAAGGATGTCCTTGACGTCACCCGCGAGAACGCCGGCCTGTATCGCGGCGCCGACCGCGACCACCTCGTCCGGGTTCACGCCCTTGTGCGGGTCCCGACCGGTGATCGTCTTGACCATCTCGACCACTGCGGGCATGCGCGTCGATCCTCCCACCAGGATCACGTGCTCGATCTCCGAGGCCTTCATGCCCGCGTCCTTGATCGCGGTTTCTACCGGCTTCCTGCACCTGTCGAGCAGGTCGCTCGTCACCTTCTGGAACTCAGCACGCGTCAGCGTGTAATCCAGGTGCTTCGGGCCGGCCGCGTCGGCCGTGATAAACGGCAGGTTGATCTGCGTTGTCTGCGTCGTTGAGAGCTCCATCTTCGCCTTCTCGGCGGCCTCCTTGAGCCGCTGCAGCGCCATCTTGTCGACCCGCAGGTCGATTCCCTGGTCCGCCTTGAACTTGTCCGCGAGCCAGTCGATGACCCGCTGGTCCCAGTCGTCCCCGCCGAGGTGGTTGTCGCCTGAGGTCGACTTGACCTCGAACACTCCGTCACCAAGGTCGAGAATCGAGACGTCGAACGTGCCGCCGCCCAGGTCGAACACGAGGATCTGCTGCGACTGCTGGCCCTTGTCGAGACCGTACGCGAGCGCGGCCGCGGTAGGCTCGTTGATGATGCGCTTCACGTCGAGCCCGGCGATCTTGCCGGCGTCCTTCGTCGCCTGGCGCTGCATGTCGTTGAAGTACGCGGGTACGGTGATGACCGCCTCGGTCACCTTCTCTCCAAGGTATGCCTCGGCGTCAGCCTTGAGCTTCTGGAGCACGAACGCCGAGATCTCCTCGGGCGTGTACTGCTTGCCTTCGACATCGACGACCGCGCGCCCGTCCTTGCCCTTCTTCACGTTGTACGCGATGGTCTTGCGCTCCGACTCGGTCTCCTCGAACCTGCGGCCGATGAAGCGCTTGATCGACGTGATGGTGTTCTCGGGGTTGGTGATGGCCTGGTTCTTCGCCGCTTTCCCGACGACACGCTCTCCGTCCTTGCGAAACGCCACGACCGAAGGCGTCGTACGATCGCCTTCGGCGTTGATGATGATGGTCGGCTCGCCGCCCTCCAGCACGGCGACCGCCGAGTTCGTCGTGCCGAGATCGATCCCGATGACCTTGCCCATCCCTGGGTCTCCTTCCTTTTCCTCCGCCCGTTGAGTGAGGCGGCCAATCCTCTGTCGCACCTGCTGAAAGGTGCCGTGCGATGATAAAACCTGAGTCTTGTCGTGTCAAGTTTCCTCCAGCAAGCGTGATATACCCAGTTGCGGGGGCGCGGAAACTGCACCGCACCCCCCTCGGGTTCAGTCCGGGACGGCCCGAGCCGACTTCCCGGCGCTCACTTTACAGACACCCCGACGCTCGCTAAGGTACGTCAGAATCGAGGGCCTGAAGGGGCCGCATGCCTAAGAGTGACCAGGAGGAGCCATGCCGCGACCCGTCATCGATGAGGACACGTGTTCCGCATGCGGAATCTGCGTCGACGCCTGCCCTGAAGACGTGCTCGAGCTCGTCGGCGACGTGGCCGAACCGATCAACGACGAAGACTGCACCGGCTGCGCCGCGTGCATGGAGGAGTGTCCGATGGGCGCGATCACCGAGATCGAGGACGCCTAGCGCGGCGTCGGACTAGAGCGCGGGCGAGCGGACCTCGCACGACTGAAGCTGCCGCCAGACCCGCAGCTTCGCACGTTCATCACCCAACGACGCCTCGAGACCCTCGACTGCGACGAACTGTCTGCCGCCCGCGTGAACTCGGCGTCCGAACGGCAACGCGTCGAGCTCGAACGCGGCGGCCACGTCCTCCGCGGCAACCGCGTCGAGCGCTACGAT
>DASSAH010000077.1:0-4108 GCA_035685585.1 Coriobacteriia bacterium | reverse complement strand
CACCACATCATCTTGTGGAAAGCCCGTGACGAGGGGGAGCAAGCATCCGTGCCTGAAGACCGCCTGAGGACCCCCGAGGTAGATGAGCTGCTGCGGGCGTTCGCGTCTCTGGAGGACACTGAGGAAGCGTACGCGTTCCTGCAAGATGTCTGCACCATCAGGGAGATCCAGGACATGGCGCAGCGGCTTCATGTGGCGCGCCTGCTCGCGGCCGGCGAGCACTACGCTCAGATCCGTGACGCCACGGGCGCTTCCGCCACCACGATCAGCCGCGTGAGCAAAGCGCTCAACTACGGTGCCGACGGCTACCGGACGATCATCGGGCGCCTCGGCGCGCCGAATCAACCTGAAGAGGGGTAGCCGTGCCGTTCGTGCACCTCCACACGCACTCCGAGTACTCGCTGCTGGACGGGGCGGCGCGTGTCGCGAAGCTTGTCGACGCCGCCGTCGCGCTCGAGATGCCCGCGCTGGCGCTGACCGATCATGGTGTCATGTGCGGTGCGATCGATTTCTACCGGCGTGCGGTCGACAAAGCCATCCGACCGATCATCGGGTGCGAGATCTACTTCACCACCGGGTCCCGGCTCGACCGCGGCAGCAAGCCCGATCTCTATCACCTGTTGCTGCTCGCCAAGAACAACGCCGGGTACCGCAATCTGATGGCGCTCGTCTCGGAGGCCTCGGTCGCCGGGTTCTACTACAAGCCGCAGGTCGATCTGGAGCTGCTGCGACAGCACAGCGACGGGCTCATCGGCACGAGCGCCTGTATGAGCGGCCTGGTGAGCAAGTCCATCGAACGCGGCGATCTCGATCAGGCGCGGATGTGGGCCGAGACCTACGCGGGGGTCTTCGCCGAGGGTGACTTCTTCCTCGAGATCCAGAACCAGGAGATCAACGCCGACAACGGTGTGAAGCAGACCGAGCTCAACGAGGCGATCGCCGCTCTCGGGCAGGAGTGCGGCCTGCCGCTCGTCGCAACGAACGACGTGCACTACGTCTTGCGCACAGACGCCCACGCGCAAGACATGCTCCTGTGCATCGGCACAGGCTCGGTGCTCTCCACACCCGACAGGATGAAGTTCTCCGGCGATCAGTTCTACCTGAAGTCCGCCGAGGAGATGGAGACGGCTCTCGGCAGGTATCCGGAGGCGCTCGCGAACACGCTCGCTATCGCGGAGCGCTGCGAGGTGACACTCGAATTCGACCGGATCGTGCTGCCTTCGTTCGAGGTGCCCGGGCGGCACACCGAGGAGTCCTACCTGGAGGAACAGTGCCTCGCGGGGCTTGCGACGCGCTACGGTGATCCGGCGCCCGAGCAGGCGCTCGAGCGGCTTCACTATGAGCTCGGTGTGATCAACGAGCACGGTTACGCGGCGTACTTCCTCATCGTCGCCGACTTCGTGCGCTGGGCGCGAACGAGTGGCATCGGTGTCGGACCCGGTCGTGGATCTGCGGCCGGATCGATCGTCGCGTACACGCTCGGCATCACGAACCTCGACCCGATCGAGCACGGGCTGTTCTTCGAGCGCTTCTTGAACCCTGAGCGCCGGGAGATGCCCGATATCGACATCGACTTCGACGACGAGCGACGCTCCGAAGTCCTCGACTATGTCCGCGGGAGGTACGGCGAAGACAAGGTCGCCCAGATCGTCACGTTCAACACCTTGAAGCCGCGCCAGGCGGTCCGCGACGCCGGGCGCGTCCTCGGCTACCCGTACGGTCTGCCTGACCGCCTCTCGAAGATGATCACCGACGACAGCGCGACCACGCTCGCCGCGCTGCTTGCGCACAACCCCGACCTCAAGACGGAGTACGAGTCCAATCCGGACAGCAAGCGGATCTTGGAGGCGGCCTTCCAGATCCAGGGCATCGTGAAGAGCGAGGGGCTGCATCCGGCGGGGGTCGTCATCTGCCCCGACTCGTTACGTCTGCATGCACCGGTCAAGCGGGACACGAAAGGCGCCGTCATCGTCACGCAGTACGCGGGCGCCGAGATCGCGCTGCTGGGCCTATTGAAGATCGACGTCCTGGGCCTTCGCACGCTCACGGTCATCGAGCACGCCATCCGCAACATCAAGGCGCGACACGGGGTCACGATCGTGGCCGATGACATCCCGCTCGACGACGAGGCCGCGTTCGAGCTCCTGCGCGCCGGCGACACGGTGGGCGTGTTCCAGGTCGAGTCACCCGGGATGCGTCAGCTCCTCCGGGACCTCAAGCTCACGACCTTCGGCGACCTCGTGGCCGCGCTCGCGCTCTACCGGCCGGGTCCACTCGGCTCAGGGATGGTGAGGGACTTCGTCAACCGCAAGGACGGGCGCGCGAAGATCAGCTACTACGACGACCGGCTCAAGCCCATCCTTGAAGAGACGTATGGCACGGTCGTCTACCAGGAGCAAGTTATGCGCATCGCCATCGAGATGTGCGGGTTCAGCGGTGCGAAAGCCGACAAGCTCAGGAAGGCGATGGGCAAGAAGAACAAGGGCGTGCTCGACGGGCTCAAGGCCGACTGGGAGCAGGGTGCCGCGGCCAACGGGTACGCCCCGAAGGTCGCCTCCCAGGTGTGGGAGGACATCGAGAAGTTCGCGGAGTACGCGTTCAACAAGAGCCACTCAGCCGCCTATGGCCTCCTCGCCATGCAGACCGCGTATCTCAAGGCGCACTATCCTGCTGAGTACATGGCTGCCTTCATCACCTCGTACACGGGCAAGACCGAGAAGATCGTGAAGTACGTTGCCGAGTGCAACCGCTCCGGCCTGCGCGTCCTGCCGCCGGACGTCAACTCATCGCGCCGTGACTTCACCGCTGTCGCCGAAGGCATCAGGTTCGGACTGGCCGGCATCAGGGGCGTGGGGGCCGGGGCGGTCGACCACATCATCGAGGCCCGCGAGGCGGACGGGCCGTTCCGTTCGCTCCACGATTTCTGCGCGCGGGTCGACATGCGCACCGTGAACCGCAAGGCGGTCGAGGCGCTCATCAAGGCGGGCGCCTTCGATTCGACGGGATATACCCGCAAGCACCTGACGGAGATCGCGGAGCAGTGTGTCGACGCGGCCGCCAGGCGTCAGCGCGACACCGCCAACGGCCAGGTTTCGATGTTCGAGCTGATGTCCGCCGACAGTCCCGGTGCCGGTGACGGATTCGCAGACGAGGTGCCGGCTCCCAACGGGGATGAGTGGAGCCGGAAGGTGAAGCTGGCGTTCGAGAAGGAGATGCTCGGCCTGTACGTGTCGGACCATCCGTTGCGCGAGGTCGCCGAGGCGGTGAGCGCCGCCCGCACCATGAGTCTCGGGGACCTCGAGGAGGCGGCCGACGGCACGACCGAGTGGTTCGCCGGCCTGGTGAGCTCAGTCGAGCGCCGGCCTACCCGCAAAGGGACGATCATGGCCGCCATCACCCTGGAGGACCTCGAAGGCTTCAGCGAGGCGATAGTCTTTCCGCAGGTCTACGAGAAGACCTCCGACCTGCTCGTGCTTGACGCCGTGATCAGGGTGCGCGCGAAGGTCGAGCATTCCGACCGGGGAACGAAGCTCATCGTCCACGATGTCCAGCCTTTCAACGGGGACACGTTTGCGGAGCGGCCACGTAAGGTCATCGTCACGGCGAAGGCGGACGCGCTTGCGAATGGCTGCGTAGAGCGGCTCCGGAGCCTCGTCGAGGTCTTCCCGGGCCGCGATTCGCTCATCTTCGAAGTCACGGGTGATGAGAGCCGCAAGGTCTACCGGATCGGATCGGGGGTCGACGCCCGGTCGAGCGGCCTGCACGCCGAGCTCATCGAGATGTTCGGCTCCTCGGCCGTTCGCGAAGCGTAGCCGATCGCGCCGACCTGTGGAGAGGGCGGTCGAGGGGCGGCTGACACCGGTGGTCCGCGCCCAGCGTTGACGTTGCTGGGAATCATGCTATTCTGCACTAGTGTACTATCACTCTAGTGTAGTGGACTGCTGGAAGGAGTACCGAGGTGAGGCCGGTCACCCCACGGGGCTTCCACGACGTGTTGCCCCAGGAAGCGGCGGAGCGCGAAGCGCTCGTTGCCACACTCACACGCGTCTTCGCGGGCTGGGGGTACGCGCCGGTCGAGACGCCGTCGGTTGAGGAGTCCGCAGTGCTC
>DASSAH010000076.1:0-1507 GCA_035685585.1 Coriobacteriia bacterium | reverse complement strand
CCTGAGACGGACGAATCCCTCCTGGCCGAGTGCGACGTGCACGTCTTCCGTGCGAGCGGGCCGGGCGGCCAGTCGGTGAACACCACCGACAGCGCGGTGCGCCTCGTCCATCGGCCCACCGGCGTCACCGTGGTCTGCCGCCGCGAGCGCAGCCAGCTCCGCAACAAGACCGAGTGTGAGGCGACTGCGCGCCAGGCTCGTGGCGCTCGGGCGCACGCGCACTCCGCGCGTGCCCACGCACCCCTCGGCGACCGCTCGCGCGAGGCGCGTCGACGGCAAGGTGCGCCGTGCACGGGTCAAGCGCATGCGGCAAGCACCGGACGACGAGTAGAGAGATCGGGTCCGTGGACCTGCAAGGAATCGGGAAGCTGGTCATCATCGGAGGGCTCGCGCTCGCCGCTCCGGGCGTCGTCATGTAACTCGGCGGTCGGCTCGGACTCGGCACGCTGCCCGGGGACCTGCGTATCACCAACGAGGACTGGGGCTGCTACGTCCCCCTCGTGTCGATGATCGTGATAAGCATCGTGCTCACCATCGTCGTGAACGTGCTGCTCAGGATGTTCGACCGGTAGCCAGAGAACGGCGCCGAGCGCCGTGACGCAAACGCACATCAGAAGAGTCCTCAGGCGCCTGGGGCACCCTTCTCCCATCGTACGGGAGCCCGAGATCACCGGCTCCCGCGGAAGAATACGTGTTCGTGGCGCGCGGGACGGGGCCCGCAGACGCCTGTGAAGTCGGCGACTGCGGGCCCCGTCCCAGAGCAGCGGTGACTATGGCCATCGTGGGTAAGCGGCGGTCAACGGCGGGTGAGTGGCGTTCTCACTTCCCGCGCTTCGCGGTCACCTCATCGATGTCGAGGCGCAGCACCGCCATACGGTCGTACGCTTCGTCGCGCTCGAGCGCCGGTGTCTCGGCGTACTCCGGCGACCCGGGCTCGAGGTGGTCGAGCAGTACCCGCATGCCGTGCCGCAGCTCCGCAGGGTCTGTCACCCTCGACAGCCGCCCGCGCAGGACAGCTGACGTGTAGTTGTGCTCGCACTCGCCGCGCACGTAACCGCCGTCGACGATTACCGTGGCACACACGAACGGGTTCTCCCACATGAACTCGTACTTCAAGCCCTCGGTGGCTGCGTGGAAGTAGAGCGCGCGGCACTTGGCGTCGAACCCGTAGCTCATCGTCACCAGATAAGGCTCACTGTCGCGCGCGAACGCGACTGTCACGTACTTACCCTCGGTCAGGATCGCGTCGATCTCGGCAGGGGCGGTGAGTTCTCGGTCGGATCGGCGGACGTGATAGCGGGGCATCGAGGCTCCTCGCGACAGCATGTGCGATAGATGCAAGTGAGTTTAGCAGGGCGCTGTGCCGGGCCACGTCCCGTCAAGTGGTGTATGAAGCCCTCTGCTCCGGCCTCGAGTTTGTCGCTCAGCCGGCCATGAGCGCGGGCACCACCTCCTGATCGAGTCCGTCCTGCACAGTGAGCACAGGCTGCATCGTCTTCTCGATCGA
>DASSAH010000075.1:0-3810 GCA_035685585.1 Coriobacteriia bacterium | reverse complement strand
ACAAGGACCGGGACGGTGAATCTGCGCGTTCTTCTCAAGATGACCTCCGCGTACGGGGACAAGACAGGCGACGGTCGCGGAGGCGTTCGGGCACACACGGATGCCCGGGTTGTGGAACGAGAGGGTGGCGAAAAGCTGCCTCGCACCGGCATCAGGGGGCCGTACGGCCGTCGCCCTGTGCCTCACAAGCACGAGTATGCTGTTTGGCTCGGACCTTCAGCGCTCTTGTCGGCGAGTCGCGGTCTTCAGACGGGCGCGACCCCGGTGATCGGTTGTCTCGTCAGCCCGCTGGCGCCGGTCCGGTGGCCGCACCGATCATCTGACGGCCGAGCGCTCGCAGCGGGATGCTTCCGGGCACACACAAGGGCGAACTGTACCACACGCAGCGCACGGGCGTCCACCGTCCTGCGCTCAGGCACCAGCTCAGATGGCCGTCGGACAGCTTGGACGCAGGGCGAGGCCGCGTGTCCGCCGCTGGCTCAGGGCGCGGGAGAGTCCTCCGCCGCGGAGTCTTCCGGCGCGGGTCCGGCGAGTTCGTCGAGCACGCGGCCGAGTTCCTCGATGAGGCGCCCGTACTCCGCCCAGTCCCCGGCGCGTTGCGCCTCGAGGGCGTCGGTGTAGAGGCGTTGCGCGCGTGCGGCGTCGGCCGGGGTGTCGGGTGCTCCGGGGGCGGGGGGGCTGCCCGTGTCCGCGGGTGGGCGCTCGCCGAAGACCGCGAGCAGCGCCGACTCGAGGTCGGGCGCCATCTCCACCTTGTCGGCGTAGGCGACGATGACCCGCGCCAACTCGGGGATGGCGGTCTGCTCGGCCTGCAGGAAGAGGGGCTGCACGTACACGATCGAGTCTTCCAGCGGCAAGACCAGCATGTTGCCGAAGATGACGCTGCTCCCGCGCTGGCTCCACAGGGTGAGCTGGGGGGCGATGACATCGTCTTGGTTGATGCGCGCGCTGACCTGCTCGGGGCCGAGCAAGACGCTCCCGCGCGGGAACTTGTACACGATTCGCGTGCCGTAGTTCTCGGGATCGGAGTCCACGGACATCCACCCGATCATGTTGTCGCGGTTGCGCGGGGTGAACGGCTGGACAAGCTGGAACGACTCCTCGGTCTCGCCGGGCAAACGCATCAGCAGGTAGTACGGCGCCATCGGCCGCCCCTCCCGCTCGCCCGGCAGCTCCCATGCGTCTTCTTTGTTGTAGAAGTCGCGCGCGTCGGTCATGTGGTAGGTCTTGTAGACCTCGGCCTGCAGGCTGAACAGGTCCTGCGGGTAGCGGAAATGCTCCCGCACGGGGTCGGGGATCTCCCGCTCGTCGGTCACAAGCCCGGGGAAGACGGACCGCCATGCCTGGAGGACCGGGTCATGCGGGTCGAACCCCCACAGCGTCGTCGTGCCGTCGTAGGCGTCCACGGTGACCTTCACGGAGTTGCGGATGTAGTTGATCCCGCGGAAGTGCTGCGCGTACGGGTAGTGGCGCGACGTGGTGTACGCGTCGATGATCCACACGATGCGGCCGTCGACAAGGGCGGGGTACGGGTCGCCGTCGAGGGTGAGCCAGGGGGCGAGTTTGTTGACGCGCGTGACGATGTCCCTGTCGAAGATCACCCGGCTGTCCGCCTTCACGTAGTCGCTGAAGAGGATCTGGGGCGCCTCGAAGCGCAACGCGAACGCCGCACGACGGCTTAGGCCGCCTACCGGCACGCCCGCCTCGCCCTCGTAGAACGTCTCGCGGCGTCCGTCGCCGACGGGGAAGTCGAACTCGGCGATGCCGGTGTTCACGATGATGTAGTCATCCGTGGCCTCACCGAAGTAGATGGCTGGCTGGGTGAATTCGAGCCCCTCGACCGATTGCGGCGGGATGTCGCTCGCCCAGAACCTCGGCAGCCCGCGGGCGTCGAACTCGTTGGAGGGGCTGATCACGAGCCCGTACCCGTGGGTGTAGACCAGGTGCTTGTTCGCCCAGGTCTGAGCTTGCTCGGCCAGCTGTGAGGTGTCCATCTCACGTGCGGACACGAGCACCTGGCGCTGGCGGCCATCCACCACGTAGCGGTCGATGTCGACGTCCTTGAAGTCATAGTACGTGCGTATGATCTGGAGCTGACGGTACGTCTGCACGGCGACGGCCGGGTCCCACAGCCGCACGTTGTCGAAGGTCGTCTCGTTGGCGAGTACGTCCTCGGCGGTGAGGTTCTCCGCGGCCGGGAAGGGACGCGTCACCACGTCGTCGATGTCGAACGCTACGCGCGTCGCCGCGATGTTGCGCTCGATGAACGGCTCTTCCGCCGAGACCTCGTTGGGCGCTACTCGGAACTGCTGGACGAGCGCCGGGTAGACGCTGCCGGCGAGCAGTGACGTGGCCAGCCACACGCCGACCGCGACGATCGGGAGCCGCCATCCGCGGAACCAGATGTTCACGACGAGGATGGCGGCGGAGGCAAGCGCGACGATGATGAGCAGCTGCAGCGCGGGCAGTTGCGCATGCACGTCTGTGTACGATGCCCCGGTGACCTGCCCTCTCGGCGACAAGTTGAGTTCGTAGATGGACACGTAGTAGTCGAAGGCCTTGCTCGCGACGACGAGACCCATGAGCACCGAGAGATGCGCTTTGACGTGTGGAGCGAACCCTCGCAGGCGCGCCCATGGCTGAATCGCCCCGCCGAGGAGGTGCACGGCGGCGGTGAACACGGTCGTGAGGACCAGCACCGCGAACGTCCAGTCCGCGATCACGCGCAACGCGGGAAGCGAGAACACGAAGAACCCGACGTCTCTGCCGAACTGCGGGTCCGTCACGCCGAAGGGGACCGCCGCAAGCGCGAGCCGCATGAGCTCCCAGTTCGCCGCCATGACGAGGCCGAGGAGAAGGGCAAGTCCCGCCGGGATCCAGAACGTGATCCGGCCGAGCGCCGCTCCGACTCCCGTACGCAGCCCCCTGACGATCTCGTCGAAGGGGTCTGGTGCGACGTCCGGACCCGATGTGAGCACAAAGCGTGGCGCGAGGGCGCGTGCGATCCGGGCGTTCGCGTAGAGCAGCACGAACGCCGCGACGCCGAAGAGCGCTCCCGTGGCTATCCGGTTGAGCCAGCTCGTGATGAACACCTGGCGCTGGCCGACGTCTACGAACCAGAGATAGTCGGTGTAGACGGTCGCCGCCCACACGAGGAGCGGAAACCCGAAGAGCAAGAGCGCGAACAGGGCGATCGTGAGCGAGCGCCGACGCCCGGGTTGTTCGGCTGTCGTGGCTGTGACCACGGCGTTCTCCTTGTCAGTCAGAGGTAGTCGTCGACGTCGATGTTGAGGCCGGCCGGCTGGAGATGTCGAGCGATCGCAGGGGCGCCGGCGGCGGCGAGGTCGAGGAGCGCGTCCGCCTCCATCAACGTGCCGTCACTCTCGGCGACCAGGCGCACGACCGGCCGAAGGGGCTCTGCCTCCCCGGGCCGCACGACGATTGCGGTGCGCCCGTCGGTCAACCGTACCACAGACCGCGGTGGGTACACGCCGAGCATCTCGACGAAGAGCCGAACGAGCACCGGGTCGAACGCTGTGCCCGACCTCGAAACGATGCGGCGCATCGCGTCGACCGGCGGTCGGGCACCGCTGTACGAACGTCTGGAGGTCATGGCGTCATAGGCGTCCGCGACGGCGACGATGCGCGACATCACATGCTGCCGCTTCGGCGGTGTGCGCTCGGGATACCCCGCGCCGTCGAAGGCCATGTGGTGCTCAAGCACGATCACCGCCGCCGACCGGTCAACCCTCTGCGTGTGGCTCACGATCCGAGCGCCTGACACGGGATGGGTCCGCATCGACTCCCACT
>DASSAH010000074.1:0-2035 GCA_035685585.1 Coriobacteriia bacterium | reverse complement strand
CCCTCGAACTCGTCGAGATGCGCGACGTACCACTCGTAGTTGCGGATGAGTGCGTCCTGGTTCGAGTACTTCGGCCGCCAGCCGAGCTGGGTCTTTGCCTTCTCGATCGAGACGAACGAGTCCTTCGACGCGGTCTCGTAGACCCATGTGTACAGCGGCGAGAGACGTAGCGCCTCAAGCACGCGCAGCGTCCAGATCATCGGCGCGGCGGGAAAGCCCCTGACCTTCTTGTTGTGCCCCGCCCGGTCGAGCACCGCCTGGTAGTCCTCACGCATGGTCGCGAACTGCTCGGCGCCGATGTTGAAGGTGTCGTTCACGACGTCGCGCGGAAGCGTGCAGCAGAGATAGATGGCGTCGCACAGGTCCTCGACGTCGAGCAGCTGGTAGCGGTTCTTGCCGCTGCCGATCATCGGGAATCCGTGGCCGGTATGCGCCCAGTCGTAGAGCAGCGCGAACACGCCGAGGCGCTCCGGGCCGATGAAGGACTTGGGACGGATGATCGGCACGCACATACCGCGCGCACGGAACGCGAGGCAGACCTCTTCGGCCGCGATCTTTGCCTCGCCGTAGGGTCCCACGCCCACGAGCGGGTCGTCTTCGAGGAGCGGATGGTGGTCGGGGATGCCGTAGACGGCGGTTGACGAGATCATCACGAAGCGCTCCACGCACTCGGCCTCGGCGGCCTGAAGCAGGATGCGCGTACCATCCACGTCGGTCGAGTGGATGTCCTCGGGCGAGTAGAGGGGGAGGGCCGCCGCGGCGTGCACGACGACGGCGATGCCGCGCATCGCCCCGCGCACGGCCTCCGGGTCGCGGATGTCGCCCTCGATCGCCTCGACGCGGTCGGCGCAGTCGGCGTAGTCGAACGGCACGAGGTCGAGCGAGCGGACGTCGTGGCCGCGTTGGAGGAGGTGGCGGATCAGATTGATGCCGAGGAAGCCCGAGCCGCCGGTGACGAGATAGCGCACGCCGATCGAGCCTCCTAGCCCGCGGACAGCGAAACGATGACAGCTGCAAGCCACAGCACGATGTTGATGATGAGCGGCTTGTCCGAAAGCAGGACATCCTCCGGTGAACCGCCCAGATTTCGCTGGTGGACGAGGTAGAGGTAGCGGAAGAGCCCGTACACGACGAATGGCACCGTCAGCATCAGGTACTGGTGCTCCAGGCCTGTTGTGGAGAAGAAGGTGTAGAGCGCGTAGGTGACGATGGTGGCCGCTGTGACGGCCGAGAGCATCGCGTCGATAAGCGGCGCCGAGTAGTGTTCCAGAGACGGGCGGTGGCTTTGGGCGTCCGCCTCGAGCAGCGTCAGCTCGTGCCGCCGTTTCGCAAGGCCGAGGAAGAGCGCGAGCAGCGCCGCGCAGTAGTAGAGCCACGGTGAGCCCTCGACACCGATGACCACGGCGCCCGCATGCGCCCGGAGCACGAAGCCGGCGGAGATGGCCATCACGTCGAGCACGATCTCGTGCTTGAGCCAGAACGTGTAGAGCGTTTGCAGGGCCAGATAGGCGGCGGCGACCAGACCGAACTGCGCGCCGAGGGCGAGCGCGGCGGCGAGTGAAGCGGCGAGCAACACGGCGAGCGCGGTCGCGGCCGTGCCGACTCCGAGCTCGCCTGTCGCCAGGGGACGCGCGCGCTTCGTCGTATGGAACCGGTCTCTCTCGCGGTCGACGAGGTCGTTCGCAAGGTAGACCGAGCCCGAGGCGACACAGAACACCGCGAAGGCGGCGAGCGCACGCAGAGTGTCAGCGGCGAACGCGAGGTCGCTCGCGAAGACGAGTGGCACGAACACGATCAGATTCTTCGTCCACTGCTTCGGACGCATGGTGTCGAGGAGCGCCCGTCCCGTCCGAACGGCCCCTCTCAGCACGCCGAGCCCCGCACTCCCATCTGCTACCAAAAGCAGCCTCCTTCGACGCCCGCGGCGCCCGTCGGCGTCTCCGCCGCCGAAGGGCGAACCCACGCCTCGGTGTAGTGTCGGGTGACGAGGTCGCCCCAGTCCTCCCGCTCCCAGCGCGAGCCCTTGATGCCGAAG
>DASSAH010000073.1:0-18745 GCA_035685585.1 Coriobacteriia bacterium | reverse complement strand
CGCGAGATCGTCCGGCGCGGCTACATCAAGGGGATCGTCGGCCTGCCCGCCAACCTCTTCTACGGGACGGGTATCGCGGCCTGCATCGTCGTACTCGACAAGGAAGGCTCAGCCGACCGTAGAGGTGTCTTCCTTCTCGATGCCTCGCGGGGCTTCGCGAAGGACGGGGCGAAGAACCGCCTCCGCGCCCAGGACATCCACAAGATCGTCGATACGTTTACTCGACAGGCCGAGATCCCCGGCTACTCGCGGATGGTGCCGTTGGCGACAATCGAAGGCAACGACTTCAACCTGAACCTGTCCCGCTACATCGACAGCCTCGATGCCGTCGACGTCCAGGACATCGACGCTCACCTCCGAGGCGGGATCCCTCAGCGCGACATCGAGGTGCTCGACCGCTACTGGACGGTGATGCCCACACTCCGTGAGAACCTGATTGGAGATGGGCCACGACCTGGGTACTGCTCGATCAGAGTCGCGCCAGATTCGGTCAAAGACACGATTGTCGAACATCCTGAGTTCGACTTGCTCGCGAAGACCGTTGTCTCCCTGATGGATGACTGGTCGTCCGAGGTCCGACCCCGGCTGACCGGACTGTCGCCCGACGACGTCCCCAAGGACCTTGGGGAAGAACTCTCGGAGTCGATCCTTAGGCGTTTCGCGCGCGCGCAGCTCCTCGATCCCTACGACGTCTACCAGCGATTCATGGAGTACTGGGCCTCGGTGATGCAGGACGACGTCTACCTCGTCGTTGAGACTGGCTGGAAAGCTGCAGCAGCGCCGCGGTTGATGGTCGACACGAGAGATCAGAAGTCAAAGGAGGTGCCCGACTACACAGTCGGGAAGCAGCGCTTCAAGTCGGACCTCATCCCCGCTTCTCTCTTGGTGGCACTCAACTTCCAGACCGACAGAGACGCTCTTGAGCTGCTCAGGGAGGCGGTTTCGCTCGCCGAGATTCGACTTGACGACATGGCGCAGGAGCACGCCACGGAAGGCGGCATCCTCGAGGGGGCGCTCGACGAGAAGAGCAACCTCACCAAGCGAAGTGTCGAGAGTCGCCTCCGACAGGTGCGCCGGGAGCCCGACGCCGCCGATGAGCGTGCGGCACTGGAGCAGTACCGGGATTTGCTCGACAAGGTGGCCGCGACCAAGAGGCGCTTGAAGGCGACTAGCGCAGACCTCAACGAGAAGGTTGCCCGCGCCTACGCGCAGCTCACTGACGAGGACATCGCATTCATCGTCGTTAGCGAGAAGTGGCTCGCAAGCCTCGCAGGAGACGTGTACCTGGAACTCGATCGGGTCTCACAGATGCTGGCGAGCCGACTGGTTGAACTCACGGAGCGCTACGCCGTCACGCTGCCAGAGCTCGCCAAGGCATCCGACGAGCTCGCCGGGCTGGTACGTCGGCACCTCGAGCGGATGGGCGCAACATGGCAGTAGCGCCCTCTTCGCTCCCGAACGCGACCCAAGTAGATGGAGAGCGTTGGGAAGCCCATCGCCTCGCGGATCTCGGCAAGTGCTATCGCGGTGTCAGCTACGACCCAGATCGCCACTTGCTCGAACGTCCGAGGCCTGACAGCATCCAGCTGCTCCGGTCCAACAACGTGCAGGTCGCCTCGCTCGATCTGGCCGAGACTCAGCATGTTGTGCCATCGTGCGTGGCCCCCGACCAGATCATGCGTACTCACGACATCCTCATCTGCACAGCTAACGGAAGTAAGGAGCTCGTCGGGAAAGCCGCCGCGTTCGCTCCGCCCGATGCTGGTCCTTACACGTTCGGGGCGTTCATGAGCTGCTTTCGGCCGAACCCTGCAGCCGTCTCCCCGAGGTTCGCCTCATATCTGTTCCAGACCACCGAGTATCGGCGGCAGGTGGCGCTCGCCCTGGCGGGCTCGAGCATCAACAACCTCCGCCCCGCGCAGATCGAGGACATGGTCTTCCGAGTGCCGGACCGCGCTCGGCAGGAGGTGATCGCCGGGGTCCTGGACGCGGCAACGGCATTCCTTGGCACGCTCGGGGGGCTCGCTTCGAAGAAGGAGGCTATCCGCCAAGGGGCAACTGATCAGCTGCTGAGCGGACGGCTCAGGCTCGAGGGCTTCGATGGTCCGTGGCTTGAGCGCCGACTTGGGGACGTTGGGCGGTGGTCGGGCGGCATGACGCCATCCATGGCCAACCCGGACTTCTGGGACCACGGCACGACGCCATGGGTGGCCTCCGGCGACGTCAAGCGGCATCGGCTAACGGACACCGCGCTCCACATCACGGACGCCGCGATTGACATGACCGGTGCCACCATCTTGCCCAGGGGCTCGGTGGTCATCGTGACTCGCAGCGGGATCCTGCGAAGGTACCTGCCGGTGGCGACTCTCTTGAAGCCGATGGCCGTCAACCAGGACATGAAGGCGGTCATCCCGAACCCCGACGTCGACTCGGAGTTTCTGCTTCAGGCAATCCGCGCCAACGGTTCGCAGATCCTCGCCACCTGCCTCAAGGCGGGCACGACGGTCGAGAGCATCGAATACTCGTGGCTGAAGGATTACGCCCTCCTGCTTCCGCCCTTGACGGAACAGCAGGCGATCGCCGCAGTTCTGCACGACATGGATGCCGAGATTGAGGCCCTCGAGGCCCAGCGGTCGAAGGCAGCGCTTCTCCTGCAAGGGATGATCGAGAAGCTCATGCTCGCGACGCCGTGGCTCGCGTAATGAGCACCGTGGGTCAGATCGAGCGACGCACCCAGAACCGTGTCGTCGCCCTGCTGAGGGATCTCCTGAAGTACGAGTACCTCGGCAACTGGACCGATCGCGACGACAACCGCAACGTGGTGGAGGCCCTCCTTCGCAAGTTCCTCACCGGTCGAAGCTACAGTCCGGACCTGGTGGATCGCGCTGTCGCAGCGCTGACCAAGGCCGCGGGCAACACCAGCAAGAGCCTGTACGACCGGAACCGGGACGTCTACGAGCTGCTTCGCTACGGCGTCCAGGTGAAGGCCGACGCCGGCGCCCAGAATGAGACCGTCTGGCCGATCGATTGGGATCACCCCGAGCTCAACCATTTCGCCGTCGCCGAGGAGGTGGCGGTGAGCGCGATCGACGCCGGCGCTTTCGACAAGCGCCCTGACGTCGTCCTCTACGTGAACGGGATCGCGGTCGGCGTCATCGAGCTCAAGCGCTCGACCGTGAGCGTGTCCGAGGGGATCCGCCAGAACCTCGACAACCAGCAGCGCACCTTCATCGAGCACTTCTTCTCGACGGTGCAGCTCGTCATGGCCGGCAACGATACGCAGGGCCTGCGCTATGCCGTCATCCAGACGCCCGAGAAGTACTACCTCAGCTGGAAGGAGGATGGCGAGGTAGAAAACCCCCTCGACCGGGCGCTGCTCCAAGTCTGCGCGAAGCCGAGGCTGCTCGAGATCATCCACGACTTCATCGTCTTTGACGCCGGGACGAAGAAGGTCTGCCGCCCCAACCAGTACTTCGGCGTCCGCGCGGCGGAGGGGTTCGTCGAGCGGCGCGAGGGCGGGATCATCTGGCACACCCAGGGCTCCGGCAAGAGCCTCACGATGGTGTGGCTGGCAAAATGGCTTCGCGAGCACGTCGCCGACGCGCGGGTCCTCATCATCACCGACCGGACGGAGCTTGACGAGCAGATCGAGGGCGTCTTCCAGGGGGTCGACGAGCGCATCTACCGGACCACCAGCGGTGCCGACCTGATCGCCACGCTCGACGCCACCACACCCTGGCTGGTCTGCTCGCTGATCCACAAGTTCGGAACTCGCGAGGACGAGAACGAGGATGCATCGGCGTGGATCGCGGAGATCCAGGCGGCCGCGCGGGCGGGCTTCCGCCCGAAGGGCGAGCTCTTCGTCTTCGTGGACGAGTGCCACCGCACGCAGTCGGGGAAGCTGCACGAGGCCATGAAGGCCCTGCTCCCGGGCGCCACCTTCATCGGCTTCACCGGGACACCGCTGCTCCGCGCCGACAAGGCCCGCAGCATCGAAGTCTTCGGCCGCTACATCCACACCTACAAATTCGACGAGGCCGTGCGCGATGGGGTCATCCTCGACCTGCGCTACGAGGCCCGCGACATCGATCAGCGAGTCACCTCGCAGGCGAAGATCGACCAGTGGTTCGAGGCGAAGACGGCTGGCCTCACCGACCTCGCCCGCGCTCAGCTCAAGCAGCGTTGGGGCACGATGAGCGAAGTGCTCTCCAGCCAGTCGCGTCTCGAGCAGATCGTCGCCGACGTGCTGATGGACATGGCGACCCGCGATCGCCTGCGGAGCGGCCGCGGCAACGCACTGCTCGTGTCCGACTCCATCTACCAGGCGTGCAGGTTCTTCGAGCTCTTCTCGAAGACCGAGCTCAAGGGCAAGTGCGCCATCGTGACCTCGTACCGCCCTGACCCGGCCTCGATCAAGGGTGAGGCGACCGGCGAGGGGCTGACCGAGCAGCTGCGCCAGTACGAGACATACCGCCAGATGCTGGCCGACTGGTTCCGTCAGCCAGCGGACATCGCCGCGACGCGCATCGAGGAGTTCGAGCGCGACGTGAAGGACAAGTTCATCAAGCAGCCCGGCCAGATGAAACTGCTGATCGTGGTGGACAAGCTCCTGACGGGCTTCGACGCTCCGCCGGCCACGTACCTCTACATCGACAAGCAGATGCGCGACCACGGCCTGTTCCAGGCCATCTGCCGGGTCAACCGGCTCGACGGCGATGACAAGGAGTACGGCTACGTCGTCGACTACAAGGACCTCTTCCGAAGCCTCGAAGGGGCCGTCCACGACTACACGAGTGGCGCCCTCGACGGGTACGACAGGGAGGACGTCAGCGGCCTGCTAAAGGACCGGCTCGTGGCCGCGCGCCAGCGCCTCGACGAGACCCGCGAGGCGGTGAAGGCCCTATGCGAGCCAGTCGAGCCGCCGCGGGACACCCCCGCCTACCTGCGCTACTTCTGCGCCGCCGAGTCGGGGAACGCCGAGCAGCTCAAGGAGAACGAGCCCAATCGCCTCGCGCTCTACAAGCAGGTCGCATCGTTCCTTCGCGCCTTCGCGGCGATCGGCAGCGAGATGGCCGAAGCGGGTTACGACGAGACCCAGATCACCGCGATCAAGGCCGACGTGGACCACCACGAGAAGGTCCGGACCGAGGTGAAGCTCGCCAGTGGCGACTACATCGACCTCAAGATGTACGAGCCGGCGATGCGCCACCTCATCGACACGTGGGTCCAGGCTGAGGAGAGCCAGAAGGTCTCGGCGTTCGACGACCTGACCCTGATCCAACTAATCGTCGAGCGCGGCGAGGAGTTCGTGAAAGAGCTGCCGGACGGCATTAAGGATAGCGCCGACGCAACTGCCGAGACGATCGAGAACAACGTCCGCCGCCTGATCGTTGACGAGTCGGCCGTCAACCCGCGCTACTACGAGCTGATGTCTCAGCTCCTCGATGAGCTGATCGAGCGCCGCCGTCGCGCGGCGATCAGCTACCAGGACTACCTGCGCGAGGTCGCCGAGCTGGCGAAGGCCGCGGCCGAGGGCCCCAGCGCCGGTGCCTACCCGGCAAGCCTCCGGACCGCCGAGACCCGGGCGCTCTACGACAACCTAGGCAGGTCCGAGGATCTTGCGCTCCGGGTGGACGCCGCCGTCCGGGCCAACGCGCAAGACGGCTGGCGGGGCAACGCGATCAAGACCAAGAAGGTCCGCAACGCGATCGGCGCCGCGCTCGAGGGCGAGCCCGTGTCAGACGACGACAGCTCCGTGGTCGCGCGCGTGGCGCGGATCCTCGCGCTCGTCGAGGCACAGGATGGCTATTGATGCCCTGACGACTGGCGGCATTGACGTCGCCGTCGTCCGGAAGTCCATCAAGAACCTGCACATCGGCGTCTACCCGCCGGACGGCCACGTCCGGGTCGCAGCGCCCGAGCAGACCCCTGACTCGGTGATCCGAGCCGCCGTGACCAGCCGGCTCGGCTGGATCCGGCGCCAGCGACGGCGGTTCCGGGAGCAGGCACGCGAGTCCCGGCGCGAAATGGTGAGCGGCGAGAGTCACTGGGTCCTCGGGCGCCGCTACCGGATGGCTGTGGTCGAGGGCCCCGGACGGCCGGGGGTGCGGCTCCAGAAGACCTCGGTCATCGAGCTGCACTGCGCCCCCGGCACCTCCATGGAGAAGCGGGCGGCGCTCTTGGACCGCTGGTACCGGCGCCAACTCGCCGGGGTGATCGCGCCCCTGCTCGATAAGTGGCAGCCCCAGCTGGGCGTGCAGGCCGCCGATTGGCGCATCCGGAAGATGCGGACCAAGTGGGCCTCGTGCAGCCTGACGGGCCGGCTCTGGTTCAACCTCGAGCTCGCCAAGAAGCCGCCGAGGACCCTCGAATACATCGTCGTCCACGAGCTCGCCCACCTGATCGAGCGGCAGCACGGCGCCGAGTTCCAGGCCGTCCTCGATCGCCACTACCCGGGCTGGCGGCAGGCGCGCCAGGAGCTCGGAGCGCTCCCGCTTGGGGCCGACACCTGGGCGTCGTAGCGCGTCAGGTGCAGCAATGGCTTGGTGACTGCATCCAGCTGCTGCCGTCCACCTAGGGCGCGAAGCCCCCGACGCCGTCCGTCAGGCTGTCACGACGCAGCGAACGCGCGGAGCGGGGGCCGGGGGAGACCGTGGTGGACGCGGCTTACCTGCGGCTTATCTGCGGCTCCGTCACCCGGGGTTATCAGGACGCCATGCAACGGGGCACGGCAGGTCCTCCGCCACGCCGCTGTCCGCGACGACCTCGGACCAGAAGTGGAAGAACGTCCCGTTGCGGATCGCATCGATCCCGCACTTCGGGCGAGTCAGGACCGGCGCCAGACGCCCTAGCGCTGCAGCAAGAACCGGATCGTGTCGGCCAGGACGTTGATCGTGGCCCGCTGGGCGGAGACGACGTCGGGGTAGTTCGCGAGAACCCGAAGGAGCGCCTTCGTCGCGGCCGCCGTCTGGGCGGCCGTCGGGGAGGGCACTGGGAGGAACGTCGCCAGGGCCGCAATGTCCCCGGCCGGCGGGTTCGGGATCGCCCGCGCAGCGGCCAGGAGCGTGAGGTTCGCGTCGAGCGCGGCTGGATCGATCGGGGTCGTCTGGAGGATTCGCAGGACCCCGCCGGTCGCCGCCTGGAGCGCGGCCGCGGCGACCCCGGGGTCGGGCCCCGGATCGGGCAGCGCGTCGATCTGGTCGCGCGTGACCGGACCGGGCAGGACGTCGAGCCCCGCCCACGTCTCGCGGGCCACGAGGTAGCCCGCCGCCGGGAAGGCGTAGCGGTCGACGTAGGCGGACGGGATGCCGGCAATGAGGACCCCGACGCCGAGAGTCGCCCCGAGGGCGGCCGGGTCGCTGATCGTGGCCGGATCGTAGACGAGCGTCAGCATCACACCTGCACCTCGTAGGAGCGGCCCGTGCCGCCCGTGCCGCCCGCGAGCCCGGGCGAGCCGGCAAGGCCACCGCCCACGCCCGCTCCGCCGGCGCCGCCGGTCCCCCCGGCGCCGCCGGCGATTCCTGGACGGTTGCCCGTTGCCTTCCATCTCGATGAACCGGCGCCGTCCCCTCGGCGAGCATGTCGCGCACCTCGGCGCTCTCGTCGCCGCCCCACAGCCTCGCCTGCGCGAGCAGGGTGCGAGGCTTTGCCGTGCCGTCGTGCAGGCTACGCGGGGTGCAGGTGCGGGTGGTCATGGTGGGTCGACGAGGAGCCCTATGGCCCGGTCTTGAGGTCTCCTGTGACGAGACATGACGCGAAGTGACGCTGTGTGGCCAGGTGCACTTCACACGAACAGCGAGTCCCCTGGTTCGGCCGGGCGGTCGCCGACATCGTGTATCGACAAGGCAAATGCCACTCACCAGGGGGCATCGAACCGCGTCGCCCGGCTCGTGCAACCTACAGTGTGACCGTGACGCTCAGCGATGATGACGAAAATAGACATGAGTTGACATTCGTGGTCACGCCAACTACCATTGTCAGTGGCTGCCGGCAATCACCAGAACGGGGGTGATCCACATCAAGTACGCCGCGAGAGTCAACTCATTCGTAGCGGTCCATGGCGACGTCGAGGCAAGCCTCCGCGAGATCGCGAAGACCGAGTCGATCCGGTACGTGGACCTCAACTACCCCGAGCACTTCGCCGACATGTCGGTGGCCGAGATGAAGAGCCTCCTGGCCCAGATCGGCCTCACCGTGAACAGCGTCGCGATGCGGTTTTCCAAGGACTTCGTCCACGGCGAGTACACCAACCGCGACGAGGCGATCCGCCGGGCGGGCATCGAGCTGACCAAGCAGGGAATGGACCTCACCGCCGAGCTCGGTGCCGATCTGGTCACTGTCTGGCTCGGCTATGACGGCTTTGACAACACATTCCAGAAGGATTACAGCGTCGGGCTGGACCTGGCCATCGCTGCCTTCCGGGAACTCGCGGACTACCGTCCGGACATTCGCCTGAGCATCGAGTACAAGCCCTACGAGGAGCGCGTCCAGTCGCTCATCCCGAATGTCGGGACGACGTTGTACGTCCTCGAGAAGATCGGTCGCGACAACGTCGGTGCCACTCTCGACTTCGCCCACATGCTGATGGCTGGCGACGCGCCGGGTTACGGGGCGTCCCTCCTCGCGTCGAAGGGCAAGTTGTGGGGAGTCCACCTCAACGACGGCAACAACGCCCACGACGACGGCCTGATGGTCGCCTCGATCCACACTTGGGAAACGCTCGAGTTCCTCTATTACCTGCTTCGCTACAACTACGAAGGAGTCATCTACTTCGACACGTTCCCTTCCCGGGAAGACCCCCGAGAAGAGGCAGTCACCAACGCCGAGACGGTCGACCTCCTCATTGCGATGCTGACCTCGTTCGGAATCGACCGCATCACAGAACTCGTCAGCAAGTCTGACGGTATCCAGGCCCAATTGTTCCGGAACAGCCTGCTTAGGAGGAGTCAGGAATGCGCCTAAAGAAGATGTTGACCGTGGTCGCCGCGGTCACGCTCATGGCAGCTGGATGTGCAAGCCCGGATCCGGGCTCCGGCGCCACGTTCAACCCCGACGAGGCCGACGGCATGGAGTTCCAGGCCGTTCGTGAGCAGCTCGGCCCGGTCCCGGCTGTCGAGGGCACGATCACCTTGGGCGCCGTTGCCAAGGCCTTCGAAAACGAGTACTGGCGGACGCTAAAGGAGGGCATGGAGGCCGGAGCCGCCAAGGCCCAGACCCAGGGTGTCGACGTGACGATCGACGTCAGGTCCGCGCAGGGTGAGGCTGATGAGGCCGGTCAGCTCTCGATCGTCGAGCACATGATCAACCGGAATTACAGCGCGCTGCTACTTTCGCCCATCTCCGACGGCAACCTCGTCCCAGCGGTCGAGGAGGCCAACGACAGGGGCATCCCTGTCATCAACGTCAACGACGGCATCATCGCCGTAGCCCCCAACTTCATCGGTCCCCGTGCCATCCAGAACGGCGAGCTGGCCGCTGAATGGATCTCGGACAAGCTGGGCGGCGAGGGCGAGGTCGCAATTGTCATCGGGATGGCGAAGGCGTTCGCTGCCCGGCAGCGCACCCTCGGCTTCGAGCAGTGGATGGCGGACAATGCCCCCGGCATCTCTATCGTCGCGAAGCAGAACGCCGACTGGGACCGCGCCAAGGCGAAGGACCTCGCTGCCACGTGGATCAAGAACCACCCCAACCTCGCGGCGATCTTCTGCAACAACGACACGATGGCCCTCGGTGTCCAGGAGGCGGTCAACGCATCCGGCAGGGACATCCTTGTCGTAGGAGTGGACGGCATTGGTGAGGCATACGCCTCGATCCGAGCCGGTGAGATGGACGCCACTGTGGACTCGTTCCCGCTGTACAAGGGTCAGGTCGCCGTCGAGATGACGATCAGGCAGCTCGGTGGCCAGGAGCTCCCTCGGGTCATCTGGACTCCGCAGGCCCTGATCGACTCGACCAACGTCGATACGCCGGCCAACGAAATCATCAGATGGTCCGACCCCCAGTACCAGTGACGGTCTGGTGCCCCGATTCATGATGTCCGGGAAGTAATCGCAGCCGAGCAGCGGAGGTGGCGATGGGGCGCCGGACCGAGCTCTTCGTTCGTGAGTTGAGCGACGGGGAGCGACCCCACCTCCTCAAGCTTGCGCGGCGCAGCAAGAACCCGACGGTGCAGCACCGGGCGATGCTCCTGTTCGCGTCCTTCCGGGCCAGACCGTCAGCCAGATCGCCGAGCTCCACCGGGCGGAGCGCGACCCACCTGGCCGAGCTCATCCACGCCTTCAACGCCAAGGGGTTCGCGGCCCTGGACCCTCGGCCGGGCGGGGGCCGTCTACGCCGGATCGATCCCGACCAGCGCGGAGATTGTGATGGCGGCCTTCGCCCGCCCGACTGACCGCGGCGGGAGGTCCGCGACCTTCTGCGCACGCTCCAAGCCCGCTCTACCGAGCACCTTCGTGTTCATCGGCGACAACTTCCGCCAGCCCTCACAAGCGCGAGCTGCGCGCCTGCGCGTCGGCGCACGACATCGAGCTCGCATACCTGCCCACCGGCTCGTCCTGGCTCAACCTCATCGAGTGCCAGTCCCAGGCCCTACGGCGGTTCGCCCCCGACGGGACGGACCACGCCAGCCCCGCCGAGCAGGACCGCGCCATCCACGCCTACCTCCTCTGATACAACGGCAACGGCCGACCTGCGAAGCCCTGGCGCTTCAATGCCGAGGTGCATCATTCGCTCCCGAACAGTGCGACATGAGGCACTAGCTCATAAGCACACCGGTTGGGGGGGCAGCCGCTCCGCGGCTGCCCCCCCAAGGCTCCAAAGGGGGAGCTCATGGGTGACGCACTCCGGCTACAGTCGATCTCGAAGAGCTTCGGCAGCACGCTCGCCCTGCGGGACGTCGACATCACCGTGCAGGCAGGCACGCTGCACTCCCTGATCGGCGAGAACGGCGCAGGGAAGTCGACGCTGCTCAACATTGTCCACGGCCTCTACGCCGACTACGACGGGCAGGTCGAGCTCTTCGGAGTGCCCGTGCATTTCAAGACTCCGTTCGACGCGATCCGCGCCGGGATCTCGAAGGTCCACCAGGAGATTCAGATCGTCCCCGAGCTCACTGTCGGACACAACATCGCCCTCGGTTCCGAGGGGGAGCACACCGCTCACGGCCTCCTCAACCGAACGGCCCTTTACGGGAAGACCGACGAGATCTTGGAGAGGCTGCGCTGCACGTTTCGCAGCTCGGCCAAGGCCTCCGGCCTGACCGTCGGCCAGATCCAGATGGTCGCGATCGCGAAGTCGCTCTACCGGGAGTCGAAGATCATCTCGCTGGACGAGCCGACCGCATCGCTCTCGGATCGCGAGACACAGATCCTCTTCGGGGTGATCCAGACACTCCTCGAGTCCGGGATGACCATCATCTACGTGAGCCACCGCCTTGATGAGGTCATGGCGCTGTCCGACCGCATCAGCATCCTCCGCGACGGTGTCGTCATGGGCACGTGGCGTCGAGGCGAGCTCGAACGCAGCGTCATGATCGAGAAGATGGTCGGTCGCGAGCTCGAGGCCGTCTTCGAGCGCCGTCCAGCAGCCGACGGTGAGCACGGGTCGGTGGCACTCAGCGTGAAAGGGTTGTCGTCCGAATCGTTCGACGACATCGACTTCGACGTGCGGAAGGGCGAGATCCTGGGCTTCGCCGGGCTGGTGGGATCGGGCCGGACCGAGGTTGTCGAGACAGTCTTCGGAGTGCGCCACCGCGCCGCCGGCGAGATCGCTGTGAACGGGACGCCGGTCTCGATCAAGAGTCCAGCCGACGCCATGGAACACGGGATCGCCCTGATCCCGGAGGACCGCAAGCGCGCGGGGTTTGTGCAGAACCTCGACAACAAGATGAACATGTTCCTCCCGCTCTTCCGGAAGCGCCGTTCGTACCTCGTCAGGGACAAGGTCATCAGGGCCAACTACAGCCGCTACCGTCAGCTGCTGCGAATCAATCCCGACGACCCGGACTACCTCACCGCCGAACTTTCGGGCGGCAACCAGCAGAAGGTCATCGTCGCGAAATGGCTCGGGACCGACGCAGACATCCTCATTCTGGATGAACCGACCAAGGGCATCGACATCGGCGCCAAGTCGGAGATGTACGCCCTGATTCGTTCCCTTGCGCGCGGGGGAAAGGCGATCGTGGTCGTCTCTTCCGAACTCCCCGAGCTCCTCGCCCTCTCGCACCGGATCCTGGTGATGCACGAAGGACGAAAGACGGTCGAACTGATCAACGATGACCTAGACGAGCAGACGGTACTTCACTACGCAATGGGAGGATTGTCATGAGTCGGATGCGGCGGGTCCTCCTCCGGCGGGAGGCACCGACGCTCCTTGCCCTGGTCGTCGTGGTCCTGGTGTTTGCCGTGCTCGACTCAATGTACCTCTCCCCAGACAACTTGATCGACATCGTGGAGCAGGCGACGATCAATGGGTTGCTTGCCTTGGGCATCACCTTCGTGATCATCACCGGCGGGATCGATCTCTCCGTCGGGTCGACGATGGCGATCGTGATTGTCGTCGTCGGGCAGCTCACCACCGAGGGGGGACTGCTCCCGTTCCCCGCCGTACTCGCCGGCGTTGGTCTCGGCTTGGTGATGGGCGCCGTCAACGGAGGTCTCGTCACGAGGTTCGGGCTTCAACCGTTCATCGCGACCTTAGCGACGATGAGCGTCTTCCGGGGCATCGCCTACATCGTGACAGGCGGCTGGCCGGTCCTGAACGTCCCGGAATCCTTCCGAAGATTCATGGACGGGGACATTTTCGGGGTAGTCCCGATCGCCATCGTCATCCTGCTCGTCGCCGCACTCCTCGCGCACCTCGTGCTGACCAAGACGCGTACCGGGGTGTACATCTTCGCCATCGGGGGCAACGCCGAGGCAACCAGGCTCTCCGGCGTCAACGTGTCGAAGAACAAGATGATCGCGTACATGCTCTGTGGCGTCGGCGCTGCCTTGGCGGGCATGGTCCTCCTGGCTCGGCTGGGCACCGGGGAGCCGACAGCGGGCCAGGGCCATGAGCTCAACGCCATCGCGGCGGCAGCTCTCGGCGGAACGAGCTTGGCCGGCGGCAAGGGAAGCATCGTCGGCACCCTGCTCGGCGCGGTGCTGCTCTCGGCCCTGCGGGTCGGGCTCGTCGTCCAGGGCGTCGACGCCTTCTGGCAGTTCATCGCCACGGGCGCGATCATTGCCTTCGCCGCGTACTTCGAGATCGTCAGGGACCGGCTCAATGTCAGGCGCTGAGATCCTCGTCGTCGGCAGCATCAACCTGGACATGCTCGTGTTCCAGGGTCGGCTACCGCTGCGGGGCGAGACCGCGTTCGCCGACGAATTCCGGGAGGACTTCGGCGGCAAGGGGGCAAATCAGGCGGTGCAGTGTGCGCGCCTGGGCAATGACGTCATCTTCGTTGGCGCGGTCGGGGCCGACCCACGAGGCGCGTCGTGCGTGAAGAACCTGCAGGACCACGGCATCGAGTGCTACATCCGCAGCGTCGACGCGCCGACCGGTCTTGGCTTCGTTCATGTCGTCGGAGCTGGGGACGTCTACGCGACCGTTCTGCGAGGGGCCAATGACTGGGTCGACGGCGAGTGGGTGCACCGACATGAGCACCTGTTCGCCAGGGCGGGCATCGTGCTGCTCCAAAACGAGGTCCCGGTCGACGGCGTGGAGGCCGCGATCAGGCTCGCGGCCGACCGTGGCGCGAGAGTGCTTCTCAACGCTGCACCGGCCCGCGAAATCGACCCCGGGCTGACACGGCTGTGTGACTACCTCATCGTCAACGAAGAGGAGGCGATGTTCTTTCTGGGCCGCCGGGTGCGCGATCTGCAGGAAATGCGGTACGCCATTCCTGAGCTGAAGGAATACTGCTCCCGGGTGATCGTCACTCTCGGGGAATCAGGGAGCCTCGTATCGTTCGACTCCGAGATCCACCACGTTCCTGCGATCACAGTCGAACCCGTGGACACCACAGGGGCCGGGGACTCATTCGTCGGCGCTCTTGCCGTAGGGCTCAATGAGGGGCTCGACGATCTTGTGGCTGCTAGCATGGCCGCTGCGGTCGCCGCGGTCACAACGGCGGGAGCTGGCGCCCAGACACGTATGCCACGGCGTGAGGAAGTGCGGCATGAAGCAGTACGAGCGAAGGCGCCTGATTATGGACCTCCTCCGGAGCGATGAGGTCTCCTACATCGATGAACTCGTGGAGGCGACGGGCGCCTCGCCCTCGACCATCCGGCGTGACATCGTCTCCATGGAGACGTCCGGTCTGGTCACGGCACTGCGCGCGGGCGCGGTCAAGGCCAACGAACGACTGCTCGAGCTTCCTGCCTCAACCAAGGCGCTGATTAACAAGAACGAGAAGGCCAAGATCGCGGCGGCAGCGGCCCGTTTGGTCGAAGACGGCGACACGATCTACATCGACTCCGGTACCACCGCGTTGCAGATGATGCAGTTCCTGCAGAACTGCAGAATCCACGTCGTCACCTCGAACACACATGTGTTGGCGGTTGCGCACGACCCGAAGATCCGCATCACGATGCTCGCCGGTGAGTTCTTGAACGACACTGGCTCGGTGGCCGGTTCGCTCACCGAGAGGCTGCTCGGCGACTTCTTCTTCGACAAGTCGTTTCTCGGCGCGAGCGGGTGCAGCGGGCGGGCGGGCGTCAACACGTTCGATATCCGTGAGGCGACAAAGAAGCGGATCGTTCACCAGAACAGCCGGGACTGCTACGTGCTCTTGGACAGCACGAAGTTCGGGACCTCGACCTTGTGCAAGGCACTGGAGATCTCGGAGTGCAGACTGATCACCGACGAGTACCACGAACTCCTCGCGCAAGCCAAATCGTACATAATCGCCTAGTGTTCTGAGTCGGAATCCGTTCGCAATATCGGGCGAGCGAATCGAGGATCTCGTCGGCGGTCTTCAGCCACACGAACGGCCGTGCTCGTTCCAGCTGACGATCCAACCGCGGATGTCGCGCTCGAGACCGGGCACGCTGGAGTGGGCTCCGCGCTTGGTCTTCCTGGTCGCGAGCTCGGCGAACGAGCGCTCGACGAGGTTGGGCCAGGACGCCCCGGTGGGCGTGAAGTGGAGCGTGAAGCGAGGGTGACGGAGCAGCCACCGCTTGATGGCCGGGGTCTTGTGGGTGGCGTAGTTGTCGAGGACGAGGTGGACCGCGAGCTCGTCGGGCACCTCGGCCTCGATCCGCTCGAGGAACGCCCGAAACTCGCTGGCCCGGTGCCGCCGGTGGAGGGCGCTGATCACCTTGCCGGTGAGGGTGTCGAGCCCGGCGAACAGGCTAGTGGTGCCGTTCCGGACGTAGTCAGGGCTGCGTAGCTTAGGGTATCAGGGAGCATAGGCAGGATCGGCTGGAAGCGCGCCAGGGCCTGAATCTAGGACTTCTCGTCGACGCACAGCACGACCGCTCGCTCGGGCGGATCAAGGTAGAGCCCGACGACGCCGCGGACCTTCTCGACGAACAGCGGGTCGGTCGACGGCTTGAAGTTCTCCGCCCCGGTGGGGCTGGAGCCCAAAGGCCCGCCAGATGCGGCTGACCGAGCTCTGGCTCATGCCCATCGAGCGCGCCATCGAGCGGGTCGACCAGTGGGTCGCGTCGCGGGGTTTCTGCTCCAGCGTCGTCACGATGATCGCCTCGACCCGGTCGCCGCCGATCGTCCGCGGGGCGCCGGGTCGGGGCTCGTCGAGCAGCCCGTCGGGACCGCGCTCGAGGTAGCGCCGGCGCCACTTGCCGACCGTGTGCGCGGTGATCGACAACTCTCTCGCGATCGCCTCGTTCGCTCGGCCATCGGCAGCGGCCAGCACGATCCGGGCCCGCTGGGCGAGCGCCTGGGGGGTCTTCGGCCGGCGCGTCCATCTGGTGAGCGTCTCTCGGTCCCGGTCTTCGAGCGTCAACACCGTCAGCGGGCGACCCCTGGGCATGGCAGCATCCTCCCAACCTCGATCGGCGTAGACGATGCTATTAGTATGACACGTACTTAAGACTCAGATCGCTGTAGCTAGAGAAGGCCCTTGGAGATGTCGATCGCGACTGTCTTGAGGTAGGTCACTTCGTCGAGTGTGTAGCGACCTCCCAGGCGGCCATGCCCGCTCCGGGGCGCGCCGCCGCCGAACGGCTCGCTCGCTTCCCAGTAGTCGGTGGACTCGTTGATCGCCACATTGCCGCTGCGGAGGCGGTCGATGAAGTAGAAGGCCCGCTTGATCGATGACGTGAACACCGCCATCTGCAGGCCGTAGCCCGTCCCGTTGGCGATCTCGATGGCCTCGTCGTCGGTCGCGAATTCGATGACGGGAGCCACCGGCCCGAACGTCTCCTCCATGTTCAACAGCATGTCCGGGGTGACGCCGTCGATGACGGTCGGCGGGAAGTACAGGCTGGTCGGCCGGCCGGTCTCGCGAGCGCCGCCGACGATGATCGTGGCGCCCTTCTCGACGGCGTCCGCGAGATGGAGCTCCGTCTTGACCGCGGTTGCCTCGTTGTTGAGAGGGCCGACATTGACGCCGTCCTCGCGCGGGTCGCCGACCTTCCAGGTCGCGGCCTCGGCGATGAGCAGCCTGAGGAACTCGTCCTTAACCGAGGCGTGCACGAGGATGCGCTCGGTAGCGCAGCAGACCTGGCCGGCGTTGAGGAATGAGCCGTAGGCGGCCGCCTTGGCGGCCTCGGCGAGGTCGGCGTCGGAGCACACGATGTGGGGACCGTTGCCACCCAGCTCCATGAGGGTCTTCTTGATGCCGGCCCTGGCACAGATGGCTTCGCCGGTGACCGTCTCGCCGGTGAAGCCGATCATGTCGACGTCCGGATGACCGACGAGGTAGTCACCGACCTCGGCGCCGGGGCCTGTGATGATGTTGAGCACGCCTTTCGGCAGGCCGGCCTCATCGAGCGCCTGCTGGAGGCACTTGGTCACCAGGATCAGCGACAGCGGCGTCGTGGATGCCGGCTTCATGACCAGCGTGTTGCCGGTGGCAAGGGCCGGCCCGATGTACTCCGACGGGATGACCGTGGGGAAGTTCCAGGGGGTGACCATCGCCATCACGCCGAACGGCTCGCGAAAGGTGATGACACGCTTGTTGGGGTCGCGCATCGGGATCCCCGGGGTCTCGTGGCGCACGACGTCCTCGGCGGCAAGCTGGAAGTTGAGGGCCGTCTCGAGGACTTCAGGGAGAGCTTCCGTCTCGTACGGCTTGCCCTGCTCCATGGTGATCACGCCCGCGATGACCTCGGCCTGCTCGCGGATCAGCTCGGCCATGCGGTTGACGAGGGCGGACCGCTCGTACGTCGGGACAGCCTTGAACGCAGGCCAGGCGGCCTTTGCCGCCGCCACGGCCCTGTCGACGTCGAAGCGATCGCACCTGGGCACGTTGGCCAGCACCTCACCCGAGACGGGGCTGGTAACCGGGAAGGTGGCCCCCGAAGCTGCGTTCGCCCACACGCCCGCGATGAGGTTCGCCCTGTCGTTCAGTTCCTGCGGGATCTCGAACCTGTTCGAGCTTCGATTCATGCGGCGCCTCCTGCGACCCTGTGGTTGTGCTTTCCTACAGCCACTTCGTGGTGCGGTGTGCGATCCGGAAGCCCCGCGCCACCAGCGCTTCGACATAAGCCAGGCGGGTCTCGCGGGGCAGGCCCTCCGGGGGCAGGACGCCTCGTGTCGTGATGGTGCCGTCGAGGAGGTATTCCCCGTAGATGGCGGCCGGCACGGAGGTGCCGTATGAAATGCGGTTGGCCCCGGGCACGAGCTCGGTGACCGCCTGCATGTTGGGCGGGTAGACGAGGAACGTCTGTGCCGGAGGTGCGCCCAGGTTCTCGTGGAGGTCGATTTCGTAGATGCCTTCGTCGGTGATCCTGCCTGCTCGCGCGAGCTCCGCGATCTCGTCGGGCGACGGGTTGGGCGGCAGGTTGCTCACCAGGACGTCGATCGGACGGATCAGCATGCCCTTGACGTCGCGCGGGATCGGGCTTGCCATGCCTGAGTCCACGACGGCCTTGAGCGCGTCCAGCGAGGCGTCGCTGGCGCCCATCTTGAAGTCGACGTGCCGGAGGCCCTTCTCCCCGAGCCTGGGGAGCCAGCGGGGCAGCGTCGAGACTTCCTCGTGCTCGTGGTGGGTGACGGGCCTGCGTCCGAACGGTTCCGGGAAGTCGAAGTACTCGCGGCCACCGAATGGTTCGGCGCGCCGGAAGGAGCCGTCCGTGTAGCAGAGGGCGGGGGTCTGGCTGTCGATGAACCAGGTTTCCTGGGACCAGAGCCGAACGGGGATCTCGGACTGGAACGTCGAGGTGGCGCGGATCCTGACCGCCTCGCAGCGCTCCAGGTTCTCGTAGCCGATGGCGGCGAGGGAGTTGGTGACGCCCGGAGTCATCCCGGTGGTGATGAGAGCGGTGAGACCGGCGTCCCGGAAGCGCTGATCGAGCTTCATCTGCGCTTCATAGCCGTCGTCCACCGTCCCCCCCGGGACCCGGGTGGCCATGTCGAGATAGTGGCAGACGACGTCGAGCGCGGCCTCCATCACGGGCACGACCCATTCCGGCAGGACGGCATTGACCAGGATGTCGGCGCCGTGCGCGAAGCGGGCGACGGCGGTAGGATCCCGGGCGTCCACCTTGCTCGCCGTGGTCTTGCCGGCACCCCAGCGCGCGGCGACCGACGTAGCGAGGTCCTCGTCGAGATCCGCGAGACGGATCTCCTCGACGTTGCT
>DASSAH010000072.1:0-3744 GCA_035685585.1 Coriobacteriia bacterium | reverse complement strand
CGACCGAGATGTGGGGTTCGAATCCCCGGATATCAGCATGGTCGAGCGCCGAACCCATGTGCCCGCCCGCGTGCACGAAACCAAAGGTCAAGACCACCGTGAGCGGTCGGGGGTTGACCGGCCATCTCATATCAACGTGTTAGGCATGACCAGCAAACCGGCCTCGCCAACTTCCTTAGCCGAGAATGCCTCGCACGGCCGGTTTGTCTGCGTCGATGCCTTTGTTAGGCCGTGAAGCGTCTAGCGGTAGACCGCCACTGTTGTGACGATAAGACATGGACCTTCAGCAATGTAGTCGGAGGCAGAGGCATCGAGGTGAAAGCCGGTCGAGTCATCATCGAAGTCAACCTCCGAGAACATCTCCTCGATTTGCTGCGGGGTCAGTTTCATGCCGGCGAACTTGCGGAGCGGTACACGCTTGCCCGACTTCACCACCTTCCGCACACGACAAAGTGCCGTGCACTCGCCGTCCAGATCAGATTTGTCGCCGCGCAGACCATCGGGACTCAACATTGAGTAGGCGACGACTTCGTCATCGACTGTGAACCGCACTGGGATCTCATCACCCAAGAAGGCAGCAATACCCTCGATACCTTCGAGTGAGTCCCCCATCAGCGGCGCGAGCTTCTGAAACTCGCCGAGCATGCCGGTCAGATTTGCCATTCCCGATACGACGATCTCGCATTCAAGCTCCAGCAGTTCACCTTGGCGCATGCTGCCGTCGTGCAGTTCGCTCGAATCGTCCACGTGATGGAGATCCGTCTCGCCAAGGTGCGCGTAGAGCCTCTCGAATAGGGCCACATCCGTCGTGCGTCGGAGGTCCTCTTGAGAAAGCCCTGGTGCGGAGAGCCTCGAGCCGAGTTTCGCAATTCCGATGTTGATGCCGGCGTCAACGGATGCGCCAACATCCGTTTCGGTTGACCGTGTGCTGTGCGACACACCGCCTTCCTGCTGGGAGAGGAAGTCCTCCACGCGATTGCGGTCGAGGTATATGTATTCTCGAAGCATCAAACCCCCTCATCGGCCTAACGTCCGGCGCTTCAGCTGCGGCCGATGCGCCTCTCTTCCTAGCGTAACGCTTCCGCCGTCAGCTGGAAGCGCTTGTTAGATGCCGGCCAACGCTCACAACTTCTTCTTGAAGCCGGTCCACCGTGCCTCGAAGCCGGCGGCGCGATACAGGGCGTCGGCATCTGCCCGTACGGTCGTCGTCAGCAGGATCATCTGGTTGCAGGAGCGCTCGATGGCCAACCGCTCGAGCTCGCCGAGAAGAGCGGTGGCGACCCCTTGGCGCCGAAACGCTGGGTCGACAACCACGTCCTCGATCACGAGGTAGGCGTCGGAGCCACCGTACAAGCCCTGACAGACCACTCCTGTGGCCGTGCCGACACACTCGCCATCGACACGAGCAGCGAGCACGAAGTGGTCGGGGTCACCCTCGAGTCTGGCAAGCGTCTGCGCCATGGCGCTGACGTCAGAGGCCTCTCCCCCGAAGTGCGCATGGAGCCGCCCGATGGCATCTAAGTCCGATTCAAGCACTCGACCGATCTCCAGCACACGACCCCCCATCTGTGCATCTAACGCCCACGGGATCAGCTGCAATACGCTGCCTCCCGCGCTTCCGACCCGAGACTACCGTGCGCGCGGCGTATTGTCTGCTGGATCCCGTTGTTCGATGCCGCCTCTAACGCCCCAGCACGATGTCGAACCCGTAAAGGATGAGCTCGAGCTTGGCTTCGGGTAGCACGCCGACCCTGTCGGTGAGTGCGCTCCGATCGAGGGTCACCGGCTGCGAGACGTTCGCCACCGAGTCCTTGGGAAGACCGGTGTCGGAGCAGTCGAGCAAGACGTTGCCAGGAGCCTCGGCCCACCGCAGGTTGCTCGTGACCGGGACACAGACCACGGTCGCGATGCGGCTGCGGTTGAACGAGTCGCCCTGGACCACGACGACGGGACGCCGGTATCCGGGCTGCGACCCGGCGGGCTCGCCGAGGTCTGCCCACCACACCTCGCCCTGGGCAATCACCACTCGGACCGCTCGAGCGTGCGCCGGGCCGCGGCGGTCGCGAAGCCCGCGTCCGGCGGGAGCTCGGCGCAGACGGTGTCGAGCGCGGCCGTGACGCTGTCGGGCGCGTGGCGCGCGACGTACTCGCGAACGGC
Organism: Coriobacteriia bacterium; assembly: GCA_035685585.1. Lineage (GTDB taxonomy): Bacteria > Actinomycetota > Coriobacteriia > Anaerosomatales > SLCP01 > DASSAH01. The sequence continues at coordinate 1,587 of DASSAH010000072.1, read as the reverse complement.
GCGGCTGTAGAGCTGGCTGCGCGATTGCCTGGTCGCACGCGCGAGCGCCTCAGCGTCCTCGAACACGTCGTCAGGTATGGAGATCGCGGTCTTCATACCCGGAGTATAACCACAGACGGGGGCCGACGCAACGGCCGGGGGCTGCGACTTGCGTGCATCGAACGCCTGGCGGATGAGCGGCGGCCCACCCGCGTGCTTGATTGTAGCGCTCGTGGCCGTCCGCTCGATCCGCTTGTTCGACACACACTCCTACCGGCGATGATCCCAGTAGAACGGGCGCTTGCGCTGGTGGGCGATTGCGAGAACCCAGACGACCTCGTCAGAAACTTCGTAGATCAACGAATACGGGAAGCGCGCAAGGACAAGCTTGCGGATGCCTGGCCGCGTCTCCGGTGCAACCTGGGGATGATGAAGAATCCGATCGAACCCGGTCTCGACCTCGTCGATGAATGCCGACCCGAGACCGGGGCTCTCGCCGTCATAGTACTGCGCCGCGTCACCGAGTTCGCGGTTCGCGTCCTCATGGAGACGGAGCGTGCGCGTCACTTGAGACGGGCCCGAGCCTGAGAGATGGCGTCAGCCGCCGAGATGGTCTCGACCGCCCCGGCCTCGATCTCGGCGCGGCGGCGCTCCGCCTCATCGAGCCAAAGCTGCTCGATTTCGGCCTCCGAGAGCGCCTCGAGACTGTTCAGGAGTTCATGTGCCATCGCGGCACGCTCAGATGCGTCAAGTCGCATCGCCTCACGTATAAGTTCATCGACGGACACGGGGATTCACCTCATCCAGTCGCTTGCCGATCCTGAGGAGAGTGTACCGCGGGAGTGCCATGCCGAAGCGAACGTGTTGTGTCGAACGTCCAGTGCTTCAGCCGCGAACGAGCGGCTTCAGTTCAGCCTAGCGCGCGCGTGAGTCGGCTGGAAGCACTTGTTAGGCGGGTGACACTCCTACTTCACCGTAACGGTGGCGGCCGCCGAAGTCATCGACACCCACCCACCACTGAACGACGGCATGGCCGAGTGGACGCCTGGGGTGAACTGTGCAGCGTACGTCAGCTCGACCGACTCGCCTGCCCGAAGCACCGTCGTCTCCTCCAGAGGGGCTTCGGGCTCGAGGACGCTGGCCACGCGCACGTCCAGGCCGGTCATGACGATGGAGTAGTCACCGAGACGAAGCGGCATATCACCAGATGAGCTGTTGACGAGACGCAGGGCGAACTCGCCGACTTGACCCTCCTCGATCACCGAAGGCGCTGTCATTTCGATCATCAGATCACCGATTGTCGCGGTGGTGGTGATTGTGCGCGGCTCCTCGAAGACCGCGTCGGCTGTCTTGGTCGCGGTATCGACGCCGGTCGGAGCAGGCGCGGCACACGCCGCGAGAGAGAAACCCAGCGCGACGATGACATACAATAGCCGAATCGCAGGACCCACCGTATCCACGATACCTCCCAGGGGCCGAGTCAATCCGCCTAACGTCTTGGCGCTTCAGCAGACGCTGAGCGCTCCAGGATGAGTGTACCTGACGGCGTTCTGCTGGAAGCGCTTGTTAGGCCCCCGACGGCCGGCCTGACTAGCCCTGTGGCCGTGC
>DASSAH010000071.1:0-5944 GCA_035685585.1 Coriobacteriia bacterium | reverse complement strand
CCGTAATACCCCTTCAGTCTATCGTCAACGTTCCTGAGCGCGATTCCCAGACCCTTGCCGAATCCCGGCTCCAGCACGCGGGGAACGTCTCCCGGGGCTATGCCCACTCCGTCATCGGAGACCACGATCTCAGCGCCGCCTGCCCGGCGCCGCGCATCGACGCGAATACGCAGCGTCTCCTCAGACTTCATACCGTGCTGCACCGCGTTCTCCACGATGGGCTGCACCGCGAACGCGGGAACGAGCACCCCGAGCACATCAGGGTCAAGGTCCTCGGCGACCTCGATCCGGCTACCGAATCTGGCGAGTTCGAAATGCAGGTACGTCCGAACGTACTTCATCTCGGTCTCGAACGGGATGAGCTCGTCGCTCGCTTCGAGGATCCGCCGGTAGAACCATGCGAACTCCCGCAAGAGCACCCGGGCCTGATCGGGGTCGGTCCGTATGAGCATCGCGATCGTGTTGATCGTGTTGAACAGGAAGTGGGGGTGTATCTGCGCTTGCAGCGCCTTGAGTTCCATGCGGCACGCGAGCTCGGTCTGCCTATCGAGTTCGGACAGCTCCAGCTGGGTCGAGAGCAACCGCGCGAGGCCCTCGGCCATCGAGACTTGAGTCTCGTTGAGCAGGCGGGGCGTCGTGTAGTAGAACTTGAGGGTCCCGACCACATGCCCACGCATCTTGAGCGGCACCACGATGGCTGCCCGCAACAGGCAGTCGCGCACCGGACAGCCGACGTCGAACCGGTTCTCGAGAATCCGGTGCTCGTCGAGTTCGATCGCCTCCCGAGTCGCTCGCGTGAGGATCGGACCCCCGACCGCATGGTGGTCCTCGCCGAGTCCCGCGAATCCGAGGATGACCTCCGTGTCGGTGATAGCGACGGCCGCGGCCTCCGAGTTCTCGAGCGCAAGCCGACAGACCGCTCCCGCGGATTCCTGGGTCAGGCCACCGCGAAGGTGGGTGAGGGACTCGTTGGCGATCTGCAGGATCTGGTCCGAGTGACGGGCCTTGAGATGGTCGGGGCGGCTGATCCATCGTGCGATGACGCTCCCGGCGGCGATCACGGTCAGGCCCACGAGAGAAGTCAGCAACACCCAGCGCGGAGGCGCGGCTCCGATGAGTGCCCACGCCGCGACGATCGCGAGCACGGTCACCGCGAAGACAAGCAGTGAGTCGAAGAGGATCGTACGTCTCGGCACTCTCACAGCCGCGTCACTCCCGCTCGCTCGCGTGCGCCACCGAGCCCATCAGGAACACGAGCCGCCGCGGCGACTCCGTCATCCCGGCCTTGCGGTAGAGAGCGCGCGAAGCCGGATTCGCCTCCTGCGTGCACAGAGTCACCGCTCGCACGCCGCTGGCCGCCAGATGCGCGAGGGCCTCCCGCAACAGCGCCTCACCAACGCCCTGCCTGCGAGATGACTGCGACACGGCCAGACGCCCGACCGTCCCTCCGTGTCCCGCGGGCATGGCCAGAGTATAGCCGACGGTCTCGCCTGATCTTTCGGCTACCGCCACTCGGTCATCGCGCAGATGCCCTGCGAGTCGGCGCTCGTCATAGCGCCAGAACTCGTCGAACGCCGCCGCGTCAATGCGCGCGAGCGTGACGAGGTCATCGCCGCGCGCGAGCCGGATGGTCACACCTGGCGGCAGCGGCTGCTCGGCGATCTCTTCGGGGATGCGGTGGAGTCGAGAGACCACGAGCGTTTCCCAGGGACGCAATCCCCCACGAAGGTACGCCGGTGCGAACTCCTGCGACACCAGGGGGCTCAGTATGCGTCCGTACCCTCTGTCGCGCGCGATCCGCGCGATCTGGCGCACCAGTTCAGGCACCCGGCTGTCCGCACACCAGAGCGCGCGCACCGCAAGCACGTCGAGATGGTCGCGCCACGTCTCAAGCACGGCCGCCTCACCCTGCCCGGTCACCTGGAGCCGCCATGGAGCGGCGGCGTGAAGCGTCCGGTAGCGTTCGGCAGTCGCGAACAGATGCGCGCCCTCGACCGTCGGCCAGAGCGCCGCCGCCTCATCGGGCGAGGCCGGCCGCAGCACGCGCGCGTTCACACAATGCCTGTTTCGTGGGCGGCGAGAAGCGCTCCGACGCATGCCAGCATCACCGCGAACGCGACACGAATCGTTCGCTCCGTCGCCCACGCGTTCAGACGCGCACCGAGCAGCGCCCCGGGAACCGCGCCGACCGCGAGCACGAACGCGAGCCCCGCGTCGACGTGTCCCAGCGTCCAGTGGGTGAGCGAACCGGGGACGGCGAGCACGGCGACGGCCACCAGACTCGTCCCGATGGAGCGCTTGATCGACATGCCGAGCGCCCGGTTGAGCAGCGGGACGAGCACGAAACCTCCACCAAGACCGAGGAACCCCGAGTACAGGCCTGTCGCCACACCGAGTGCCCCGAGCACCGGCAGGCGCGGCCTCGGCGGAGGAGCGGCGATCCGCTCCCGTCGACCCGACCCGTTGCCGCGCAGCATGTCGATCGCGACGGCGACGATGACGACTGCGGTCACGATAAGGACCGCGGTACCACCCACGACCGGTGTGAGCAGGGCGCCGACGACCGCGGCCGGAACGCCCAGCGCTCCGGTGACGAGCCCCGTTCGCACGTCGGCGGTTCCCGATCTCGCGTGGGCCGCAGCGCCCGCGATCGCGGTCGGCAGGATCGCGGGCAGCGGCGTGCCGACGGCGATGAGCTCAGGCTGGCCGAGCAGGAGCCTGATGGCGGGCGTGGTGAGCACGCCACCCCCGACTCCGAACGCCCCCGACAGGATGCCCGCCCCCACACCCACGAGCGCGGCCGGCAGCCACGCGGTCACGGCCCGTCGTCGCCCCGCAAGACCGGAAAGCGCCCGGTGATCGCTTCGCGGTCGACCGTGCGCTCGCCGGAGAAGAGCGGCTTGAGCGCGACGTCGTCCCAGATGCGATCCATCAGCATCGGCCAGCGCCGCTGGAAGTCGAAATAGTGCTGGCAGTGCTCACGCGCGTACTCGGGCGCGTCCTTGAGCGCGACTCGAGCTACGCGCAGGTACCGACCCGCTTCCGTGCGGGAGAACGAGTGCAAGAGAGCGGTCAGCACGGCTCGCCACGTGACCGATGATGAGATGAAACGGCCGGGATAGGGTTCCATCGACTCGGGTGTGACCTGACGCAGGTCGACCTGGGACTTGGCGAACTCGATCTTCCGGTGCTCGTAGATGAACCGGTAGACGTCCTGCCTGAACTGGAGCGCTTTGCTCGAGAGACCGGGCGGGCGGTGGATAAGCGACCACTCCCCGTCCAAGAACACATCTCCCCCGTGCATCCGCGCATTGATGACGTAGTCGATGTCTTCACCTCGCACGACCCAGGGGTCGAACGAGACGTTGCAGAACATGTCCCGGTGGAGCACGAGACAGCCGCCGAACGCCACCGTCGACGGCGCGATACGTGGCGGATGGTCGACTGCGGCGAGCACTTCGTTGAACGCATCGTCACGCCTCCAGAGGACGTCCCGGAAGCTGGGCTCCTCGTGTCGCTGGTACCGGCCCTCCTCATCGGTATAGAAACCGCTCTTGGCGAGCACGACGCGTGACCCGTCCTCCCCGTAGCGCTCGCCGATGCCCTCCATCGCCTTGCGAAGGAACGCCGGGTCGGTGATGATCTGGTCGTCATCGACGAACAGTACCGTCTCGCATCCGAATACGGCCGCCGCGATGAGCCCGACGTTGCGGACCGCGCCGTACCCCACGAGGGTGACCCCCGGTATCATGTCCGCGAACTCGAGCTGCTCGAGGCGTCGATGAAGCGAGCCGAGCTCGGCGGGTCCGAACACGAACCCGTCGATGCCGGGGAAATCGGCGAGGATCTGCTGCACCCTGTCCTCGGCGGCGTGCTCTATCGACGGGTCGGTGGCCGCGACCGTGATCACCACACGGCCGAGTCCTTCGAGATCCTCCAACGAGCGGAGACACGCTGGCAGCGTGCCGTCAGAATCCACCGGCGTCGGATGATCGTACACCGCGAGGACGTTCTCGGGCGCGCGGCCGCGTCGACGCGTCCAGAACGTTGGGACAATCACGCAAGGCGTCATGCGGCAACTTTCTGTCAGTGACCGTGCCCCGGGGTGGCACGCGTCACGATTCTACCGCTTCCGCCGCCGCCGTGCGGCGCTCCGGGTCGTCCGCATCGTCCGCGCGAGCGTGACCGTCCGCGGCCCCGGCGGCTCCCTCGCGTTCGGCCTCGAGGTGCGCGTCGCAGCGCGTGAGCGCATCGCGCAGAACCCCTGCGGGCCGCGAACCGATGAGCAGCTCGTTGCAGATCAGCGCCGCAGGCGTCGCGTCTAGACCGAGGTGGAGCGCCACATGACGGAACTGGTGAAGGCGCTCGTCGTACGTCTCGTCGGACCATGCATCTTCGAGCGCCGAGAGTTCGATGCCCGTCGCGGTCGCAATCTGGCGCAGCACGTCCACCGAGCCGATGTCGAGCCCGTCAGCGAAGTAGGCCGAGAAGATCGCCGCGTGCACCTTCCGGTGGAGGTCGTCGCCCTGATCGCGGGCGACCTCTCCGAGCACAAGTGCCCGATGGGTGCTCGGCACGAACGGTGGCTGGACGAACGGGAAGCCCTCCTTCTCCGCGGTGCGCCTGAGGTACTCGTCCACGCGCTGCGAATGACCCGCCTCCACCTCGGCGAGGTCGATGCCGTCCTCGGGCATCCCCGGTCTGAGCTCGAACGGTACGAGGAACACGTCGAACTCGAGGCCGGGCTCCCGCTGGAGGGCGTCGAAGCGGTGCTGGTCGACATAGCAGAACGGACACGCGTAGTCGAAGAAGACGAGCACGCGCGGGCGTTGCGGAAGCTCATGTTCGTGTTCGCGCGCCATGCCGTGACCACGCTCCCTCACTCGGTGATGCCGAGATTCCGTCCGCATAGAGCGCACGACCCCTGGGACAGGGCGCGCTTGCGTATCGTGTACCCCTCCCTGACGATGACGAGCTCCCCGCACTCAGGACACACCGTGTCCTCCCCGCCCTCCTCGGCGGCGTTGCCGAGGAACACGAAGCGCACACCTTCCTCCTCGCCGATGCGTCGCGCGGCGAGGAGCGTGTCGATGGGCGTCGGCTCAAGGTGCGCATACTCAAGATACGGGAAGAACCTCGTGACATGCCACGGGGTATCGGGGCCGAGCTCTCGCGCAATCCAGGCGGCGATGGCTCGCAGCTCCTCGGGCCGGTCGTTCACGGTCGGGACGACGTTCGTGACGACCTCGACGTGCATGCCCCAGTGATGCTTCGCTCGAACCGCGGCGGCGAAGACGGGCTCGGGCGATGGGACGTTACAGAGCGTCCGGTACACGGCCTCGCTCGCGCCCTTGACGTCGACCCTCCACACATCGATGTGTTCGCCCAAGAAATCGAGCCCCTCGCACGTGATGTAGCCGTTGGTCACCATCACCGTGAACAGGCCCGCGTCGTGGCACAACGCGCCGCAGTCCCGCACGAACTCGGCCCAGATGACCGGCTCGTTGTAGGTGAAGGCCACGCCCGGACACCGCTGCGCGACCGCGGCTTCGAGCACGTCTTCCGGAGAGAGCCGCCGCTCACGCACTCCGTAATCCCCGGGTGCCGCCCGGCTTATCCGCCAGTTCTGGCAGTGACCGCATCGCATCGTGCAGCCGACGCTGCCGAGCGAGAGCACTGACGTACCCGGCCGATAGTGGAAGACGGGCTTCTTCTCGATAGGGTCGACCGCAAGCGAGGACACAAGACCGTAGCTTCGCGCCTCAAGCGTCCCGGCCACGTTCTTCCGCACGCCGCAGAGTCCTGTCCGGCCATCCGCAATCAGGCACCTCCACGGACACAGCGCGCACCGCACGCGCTCGCCCTCCCGGTGCCACACCTCGGCCACTCGCGCGACACCCGGGATCACGTCTCGTCCGTCCCCGCGAGTACCCGGCCCACTCCC
>DASSAH010000070.1:0-7890 GCA_035685585.1 Coriobacteriia bacterium | reverse complement strand
AAACTGGCCGCTGATGCGACTGCCGACTCGACGGATGCGGTAAGTTCTTGCATGGAGACCTCCTTCGCTCACTTGCAGGTGATACGAAAGAGGTCTCCATCTACTTGGAGTCCCTAACCCCCGGGAACTTTACACGTCCCGCGATCGCCTCGCGAAACTGGGTAGAGGCGAGGGAGACGCCGGCGAGAAACGCCCCGACCTCCTTGCTGAACCCAAGCCCATCCCCTACGGCCGCCAGCGCGACCGCCCACGCGATCGCGAACAGCACCAGCAGCTCCGGCGAGCGCGCCATCCGTTCAAGAAGTCTCGGTAGCACGAACCGCATGAGCAGGCCGAGCACGCCCAAGAAGGCGACGCCTGTGGCTACCGTGACCGCGAGCGCCTCGGCGATCGGCTGCCCGCCGTCGGCGGCAAGCGCCGAGAGCACGATCATGGCGAGTACGACGACGATGTCTTGCACGATCAGCAACCCGATCGCGATGCGCCCATGAAGGGAGTCGATCTCCCGTTTGTCGGAGAGGAGTTTGACGATGATGATCGTGCTCGAGAACGTCAGAGCGACAGCGACGTACAGAGCTGGGACCACCTCGAGGCCGAGTGCGAGCGCGATGAGGAACCCGACGGCCGATGTGAACGCCACCTGACCGAGCCCCGTCGCAAGCGCGACCGGTCCGACGCTCGAAACGAGGCTGACGTCGAGCTTAAGGCCCACGACGAACAGCAGCACCGCCACGCCGATGCCCGCGAGCACCTCGATCTGGTCCCGCGCCGCCGCCCATCCCAGCCCTGCGGAACCGATGATGATCCCGACCGCGATGAAGGAGATGATGAGCGGCTGCCTCACCAGCACGCCGATCGCTCCGACCGCAGCGGCTAACGCGAGGATGGCCGCGATCTCGTAGTAGACGTCGACGAATCCGGGCGCCACGCCGGCCCCACCTCCCAGTGACTTCCGCTACCCGGAAGTATGCCTGAAGGCACCGCTCGTGGCACGGAGAGCCTTGCCCGTCCGGTACCCGGCGGACTCGGGCCGTCTAACAGGTGAGCACCCGAATGACCGCCTCCGTCACGGGTCCCTCAACAGCGGCCTCAGCATCTTCCGAGTACATCCGGGCGCCCGCGATCAGCAGGCCGCTCACGAGACGCACGGTGATCTCGTCGCCTCCGGTCGTGAACTCACCGCTTGCCCACCCCGATCGAATGTAACGGCGAAGGAGGTCCGTGTACGCGTCGAAGTAGATGCGCTCACGCGCGAGACTGAGCGAAGCCGACTCGGCGTCACGCGGGGAGTCGGCCCGCTCGCGCGTCTCGGCGAGGACGCTCCTGACAAGGCCTTCGACCCGGGCCGCGTCGGTCGCGAAATCCTTGAGCGCATCGGCGATCCGCTCGCAGTCTGCGGCGGCCCTGCGTCCGACAACGTACGCGTACAACTCATCCTTGCTCTCGAAGTGCACGTAGATCGTCTTCTTCGAGATGCGCAGGTCTCTTGCGATGTCCTCAACCGACGTGCTTCGATATCCGCGCCGTCCAAGGCAGGCCTCGAAACTGTCGGCGATGCGTTCGCGCGTGACGGCCATGTTGTGGGTACCTCGAATCTCATGCTGTGCCGTGCCGATGGCGACAGCCTAGTATCGCGCTCGGTGCAGCGGAGGTCAACGCGAAGGAGCGGAAAGGCTGCTGCTCGGCTGCGCTCAGGGTATCGCCCGGGCCGGACCGGGAAAGGGAGCGAGCCGTTGCCGAGGGGATGACCCGGCAGCGGCCCGCATGGGAGGCTTGTGGACTCGGCGCCTACAACACGATGCCGAGCAGTGATACGAGCACGAGCACGCCGACCGCGATGAGCATCCGGACCGGGTAGACCGCCATCTCGCTGAAGCTGTCCTCGGACATCCTGCATCACCTCACGTGTATACGGGTGCGCCCGTTCTCTACTGCTAACTATCGGACACTCAATCCATAAGTACCATTGCCATCTTCTTCATAATCTAGTAAGTATTACTTCATGTTCAGTGTGAATCGCCTGTGGATGCTCCGGGAGGTCGCGACACGGGGCGGCATCGCCGCCGCGGCCGAGGCGCTGTACCTCTCGGCGTCCGCTGTCTCCCAGCAGATGGCGGTGCTCGAGCGGGAAGCTGGGACCCCGCTTCTCGAGCGCAAGGGTCGAGGCGTGCGACTGACTGCGGCCGGGGAGAGCCTGGTAGCTCATGCCGACCGCGTGTTCGCCATCCTCGAGGAGGCCCAGGCCGACCTTGCAGACATCTCGGCCAGCGTCGCCGGGAGCCTCAACACGTGCGGTTTCCCCACCGCGGCGCGCGCACTCCTTGTGCCGGCGCTCGCCCTGCTCAGGAGTCGACACCCGCGCCTGCGGCTCCACATGAGCGACCTTGAGCCAGAAGAGAGCATCCCCCTGCTCAAGCGAGGCGAGCTCGACATCATCATCTCCTATGGCTACGACCGGCTTCCTGAGAAGCCGGACCTGTCCATAGAACGGCTGCCGCTCCTGACCGAACCTCACCACATCGCGCTGCCCGCAAACCACCCCCAGGCGACTCACGGCGAAGCGGTGAGACTCACCGACCTTTCCGGTGAACAATGGGTCGTGGGCCGCGACGGGTCGCCGTTCTTGGAGGTCATGCTCAGGATTGCGAACGAGGCGGGCTTCACTCCTCGAGTCGACCTGCACTTCAACGATTACCAGGTGATCCTCGCGGCCGTCGAGGCGGGACTCGGCGTGGCGCTGATTCCGCCGTTGGCGCGCTTCAGTAGCTATCCGGGAGTGGTCTTCCGTGACTGCGCCGACATCGACATCAACCGCCACATCGTCGCGGTCATCCGGTCGGGCAGCGGACGGGCGCCCGCGGTCTCAGCCGCGCTGCAGGCGATTCGAGAGGTCGCGTCTCAGCTCTCGCCGTGAGTCCCGCTCCCGCCGGACGCCCTCTCGAGGAGGCCGGCGATACGCTCGGCCTCCTCGCCGTCGGCGTCCGCCCGCGCGGCGCTGAGCACCGCGCGGGCGCGCGCCCGCTCCCATGTGGAGGCGCCGCCCTGCCCGAGCGCGGCGAACGCCTCCGCGCGCGCCACAAGGACTTCGCCGAGGAGGCGGGAGCGCAACACGTCGGTGCGGCCGCCAGCGGCGAGAAAAGTTGCGAGCCCTTCGCCCGTCATGGCATCCGCCAGGTCCGGTTCTGTCTCCAGGAGCGCCCCGATGGCATCGCGCGCGGTCTCGAGGGCGTCGTCGGGCCGATGCTCACGAATCGCGTGACGCATCGCTTCAAGCATCCTGCCCACCTGAGTGATGAGACGCAGGATGTAGTCACGTTCGTACACCCGGCGGATTCCCTTCGCGCGACGCCGTTAGAGGGTGGTGGGCGGTCGACGTCAACCATACCATCCGCACCGCCGTCCCTTCGCACGACCAGCATCAACAACGCTCACTCGCGCTCGACGAGCACCGCAACCTCCTCGCCGTCGATGAAGAATGGCTGGTCCGGGCTACCGAGCTTGTCGTCCATGTCGAACTCGAACGTGCCACGCTGACCGCGATCCGCGTGCAGCGCTACTACGAGACTTCGCGCCTCGGCGCCGTCTTCCTCAAGGGCGACCGCCACCTCGCGCGACTCACCAGGCCGCAGTCCCAGAAGGCCTACCCGCTTTCCTGGCATGCCGTTGTCGTCCAGATGCACGACCACCCAGGCCTCGGCAGGGGCGATCACCCGGGAAAGCACGAGCGTGTCGTCGCCAAGCGCGTCCGGTCCGGCTTCCAGCCCCGCTTGTCCTTCCTCGGCCACCACGCCGAACTCCGCGATGCCAACGACCCTCGCGACCTCCTCGAACTCAACGAAATACGGCTTGTCCGGGCTCGACATGAACTTCTCCTTGTCGAACTCGAACTCGCTGACCTCACCGCGGTCCGCGTGCAGCGCGACGATCACATTCGGGGTCGTCGCCGGCTCGTCCAACGGGACTGAGAGGTCGACGCTCTCGCCTTCGTCCACCCGCAGCAGACCGATCCGCTTCCCGGGCATCCCGTCGTCGTCGAGATGCACGACAAGCCACGAGTCGTCCGGAGCAAGGACTCGCGAGACCGTGACCGCCTCCGTGGCGCCGAGCTGGTCTTCGACCTCGAGGGCCACTCGCTCCTCAGCCACCACCACACCGACCATCATGTATCTGTCCGTGCCTGCCTGAGCGAACGTCCAGGCCGAGACGGCCACCGCACACACCGCCACGAGCGCCCATGCGCCCATGCGCACTATCCTTCTCACAGGAGGTGTCCTTTCTGACGTCACGCCGCCTGGCGCAGGCTCGGCTTGAACCTGCGCAACCACAGCGACGAGAGGACCACGCTGACGCTGGAAAGCGCCATCGCCGCTCCGGCAAGCTCCGGACGGAGCAGGCCGAGCGCCGCGACCGGGATTCCGAGCGAGTTGTAGCCGAGCGCCCACACGAAGTTCCACTTGATACGCCGTATCGTCGCTCGAGAGAGCTCGATGGCGGTAACCACGTCACGAAGGTCGTCCTTCATGAGCACGATGCCGCCCGTCTCCATGGCCACGTCGGTCCCAGCGCCCATCGCGATGCCGATGTCGGCCTGCGCGAGCGCGGGGGTGTCGTTGATGCCATCACCCACCATCGCCACAGCAAGCCCGCGGGCCTGCAGCTTCGAGACCTCTTCCGCCTTGTGCTCGGGAAGCACCTCAGCGAGAACGTGGTCGGCGGGGATACCCGCCTGGGCCGCGATCGCTTCGGCCGTGAGCCTGTTGTCTCCGGTGATCATGTAGACCTCGATGCCCATCCTCCGCAGACGATCGACCGCCTCGCGCGAGTTCGGCTTGAGGGTGTCGGCGACCGCGATGAGCCCTGCGGGTACGCCGTCGACGGCCGTCAGCATCACCGTCTTGCCTTCAGCCTCGAGTCGCTCGATGCGCTGTGCGAACGGTTGGATGTCCACCCCGTCGCGGCCCATCAGCTTGCGATTGCCGAGGATCACCCAGCGGCCGTCAACGGTGCCTTCGACACCGTGCCCGGGGACTGCGGCAAAGCCCTTGACCTCAGGGAACTCGACGCCCGCTTGGTGCGCATGAGCGACGATCGCCTCGGCGAGCGGGTGCTCGCTCGACCGTTCCAGCGCCGCGGCCAACCGGAAGAACTCGGCACGCCCGAACGCATCACTGAACGCCTCATACTCGGTCACCACCGGCTTCCCGTGGGTGAGCGTGCCGGTCTTGTCGAAGACGATCGCGGTCACCTTGTGGGTGGTCTCGAGCGCCTCGCCGCTCTTGATGAGCACGCCGTTCTCGGCCCCCTTGCCGGTACCGACCATGATGGCCGTCGGCGTGGCGAGACCGAGCGCGCACGGGCACGCGATGACGAGCACCGCGGTGCCCACGAGGAGCGCCTTGACGAACGGGGTGAACTCGTCGAGCGCCCCCGGGAACAAGCCCGGCACGACGAGGAGCCACACCAGGAAGACCACCACGGCGATGGCAACTACCGCGAGCACGAAATACGAGCTGATGTAGTCGGCGAACCGCTGGATCGGCGCCTTCGAACCCTGCGCGTCCTCGACGAGCTTGATGATCTGGGCCAACGCTGTGTCCTTGCCGACCCTCGTCGCCCGGAACCTGAACGACCCGAGCTTGTTGATGGTCGCCCCGATCACGGTGTCGCCTTCGTGCTTCTCCACGGGGATGGACTCCCCGGTCAGCATCGACTCGTCGACGGACGAGCTCCCCGAGACGACCACCCCGTCGACGGGGATCTTCTCCCCTGGCCTCACGACGACGACGTCTCCCATGACCACCTGCTCGACCGGGATGTCGCTCTCCACGCCGCCGCGCACGACCCGGGCAGTCTTGGCCGCCAGGCCCATGAGTTTCTTGATGGCATCACCCGTGCGGCCCTTCGCGCGCGCTTCGAGCAGCTTGCCCAGGATGACGAACATGATGAGGAGCGCCGCGACCTCGTAGAAGACCGGTTCTTCCACCAGCCAAAACGTCGCGGCAATGCTGTAGAAGTACGCTGCCGAGGTGCCGATGGCGATCAGCGTGTCCATGTTGCCCATGCGGCGCTTCAGCGCGTTCCAGAAGCCCCGGTAGAACTGAGCCCCGGCGATGAACTGCACGGGGGTCGCCAGGATGAGTCCCATGTACTTCTTCACCATGTACGGGTCCCACGCGCCTCCGATGGTGTTCGCCAGCCAGATCGCCACCGTCGCCGGGATGACCTCCATGAACGGCGGCACCATGGTGACGAAGAGCGCAGGTATACCGAGCGCAGCGCTCAGGACGAAGAGGGAGCGCTGATGTCTCGTGTACCGCTCTTGCGCTTCGCGCTGGAGGTCGCGGGCGGACTCGCCCTCGGACTCATCCGCATGGGACAGCACGAGCGCCCGATACCCTGCGGACTCGACCGCGCCGATGATGTCGTCGACGCTCACGCGAGTGGGATCGAACGTCACCGTCGCGCGCTCAGCAGCAAGGTTCACGACCGCGCTCGCCACGCCGTCTGTCCGGGACAGCGTCTTCTCGATGAGCGCCTGGCACGACGAGCACGTCATGCCGGTGACGCCGAGCTGCACGGTGGCCGGACCCGAAGGAGCGGCGCCAGCGGCGGCTGCGCCTCCGAGCGCCGTGGCCGTGTACCCCGCGGACTTCACCGCCCTCGCGATCTCGCCGACGTCGAGCACGGCGGGGTCGTACTCGACCATCAGCTTCTCGGACGCGAAGTTGACGCTCGCTTCGGTGACTCCCGGTCGCGCCTGCAACGTCTTCTCGATCACAGCTGCGCATGACGCGCACGTCATGCCGCTGACAGCGAACTGCGCTTTGGCACCCGCGTCCGTGCGCGGGGCCTCACCCGTCTTGGCCTTACTCATCTTGCCATCTCCTACTCCACGACGATGGAACCGAAGACCATCTCCATGCCGCAGGCAAACCCGTACTCGCCGGGCTGCAGCGCCGGAATCTGAATCGTCTTCGGACCAGTGGTCAGGTCCTCGAAGAAGCCGAGGTCGCGCGAGAAGACCTGCGCCATGCAGCCGGAGCCCTGGGAGAACGTGATCTCGAGCGGGACACCAGCGGTTGCGCGGATGACGTTCGGGTTGTAGCCGACACTCGCGTCCACCGAGATGCGCTGGACGTCGCCTTCCACGACGGTCCGGCCTTCGACGGCCTGACCGCCGCCCGCGGGCGGACAACACCCGCATGCGACGCCCGCTCCGCTCTGGGCGAACCCGCCCGCCTGGTTCACGCCCGGGCCGCTCACGGTGGTCGCCGTGGGACTCCCCTGGCCGCTCCACGCAGTGGCCAGGGAGTAACTCGTCAGGAATACCGTGGCGACGAGTGCCGCTAGCAACACGTTACGCACGGTCCGCATGTCCTTAACACCTCTCGACGTCGATGACATCTTCTCTCTCCTTCACCTCGCCCGTGAGGGCGCTCTCACTGTTGATGATGACGCGTCACGATCCGATCGCGCCGCCCAGAGCCAATCCCGCGATGACAGCCGCCACCAGCAGCGCGGCCACGACCACGAGCTCTTCCGGCGCGAGCCCGAGTACGGTCGTGCCCGGAGTCTGCCTCTGTGCACCGGACGTTGATGCGTCGCTCCTGGCGTCACTTCCACACGCCGCTGGCCGGGGCTGCGTACGCCAGAGCGCGAGCAGTATGCCGGCGATTGCCAGCGCGCCGAGCACCGGGAGCAACGAAGGCGCGCCGCCTCCGCCGTCGCCGACCAGCAGCGCGCCCGACATCATGCCCATCTGACACGTCATCGAGTAGCTGCCCGCCGCTGTCGGCGGAATCTCGATCACCGTAGTCGCGAACGGCTGGAGCTTCTGCGCGATGCCGAGCTGGGGAACCCAGAGCTCGTCCGAGCAGACGCTGTCTTCCT
>DASSAH010000069.1:0-2637 GCA_035685585.1 Coriobacteriia bacterium | reverse complement strand
GGTCGAAGCCATGCGCCGCGCCTTCAACCACGTCGAGATATCCGGCGAGATCGTCATCGGCGAAGGCGAGCGCGACGAGGCGCCCATGCTGTTCATCGGCGAGAAGGTCGGCGCCGGCGGCGAGGAGATAGACATCGCGGTCGACCCGCTCGAGGGCACCAACCTCACGGCCTATGGCCAGCCGAACTCCCTCGCCGTGCTTGCGTTCGCACCGAAAGGCACGCTGCTCAACGCTCCTGACACCTACATGATGAAGGTGGCCACCGGTCCTGTCGCGGCGGGCGCCATCCACGTCGACGCTCCGCCGGCGGAAAACGTCCGCGGAGTTGCGCGCGCGCTGGAGCGTCCGGTCGAGGACATCGTTGTCTGCATCTTGGACCGGGAACGACACGCCGACCTCATCGCGGAAGTGCGCGAGGCAGGCGCCCGCATCCGCCTGATCTCCGACGGCGATGTCTTCGGCGCCGTGGCGACCGCCATCGAGGGGACGGGCATCCATCTCTACATGGGTATCGGCGCCGCTCCCGAGGGCGTGCTCGCGGCGGCCGCAATGCGCTGCATCGGCGGACAATTCATGGGCCGCTTCCACTTCCGCGACGAGTCGGACCGGCTTCGGGCAGAGCGGATGGCGACATGCGACATCGACGGCGTGCTCGACATGGACTGCCTCGTCGCGACCGAGGACGCTGCGTTCATCGCGACAGGGATCACCGACGGCGAGATGCTCAGGGGAGTGAAGTACTTCGGAAAGGGCTCCCGTACCCACTCGGTCGCAATGGACGCGTCCACGGGAACCGTCCGGTTCATCGAAACCGTCTACAAGACCGGCGACGAGCCGTTCTGGGTCAGAAGGGACTGATTGAGACGCGAATGGTATCTGGGTCCTACGATTGCGCCGCCGGGCATGACGAGCATGCGGCGTCGCATGCGGCCGCGGGTGACGCAGGCTGAGCCTGCGGGCCGTCGCTCGACGGGCCGGTTGAAGAGGTGGCCCGGTAGTCGGTATTGTGAAATCCTGAGCCCTTGAAGACGACCCCGATCGGCGTGAACACACGCTTGGCGACGCCATCACACTCTGGACACGCTACGTCGGGACAGCGGCCGATCGGCCGCGAGATCTCGAAGCCGCGGCCGCATTCGGTGCACCGATAGTCATACCTCGGCATGCCGGCTGCTCCTCTCGAATCGTGACGAACGAACAACGCAGCACACTAGCGAGTGACGGGCCACGCCGCAAGACCGAGGCGACGTAAGGCAGGTGACGATGGACACGGGACCCGAACAGACTCCTCAGCCGCCCACGGAACGCGGCTCGGCAAGAGACGCGCGGTATCCGCTGCTCGTGCACCGTGTGCGGTCGCCCCGTCGTCCGCTGGTGTCCCGTAGCCTGATTGCTTTCGCGCTTGGCGGAGCCGCACTGGCCGCCCTCGTCTTCGCGATCGTGACGTGGCGGGCGGTCGGGGTGGGTATCGCAGTCCCGGACCTGGTGGGACTGCCGGAAGGCGTCGCGCGCACGAGACTTGCGCAGGCCGGTCTTGAACTGGCGAGTGTCGAGAGACGCTTCGACCCTCAACCTCAAGGTCGCGTTCTCGCCCAGGACCCCTCGCCGGGCGCCCGGCTGCCGAGGGGCGGCCGGGTCGCCGTCGTCGTCTCAGGCGGCACCGAGGAGTTCAGGATGCCTGACGTCGTCGGCAAGGGGGTCAACGTCGCACGCGCCCAGCTGGAGCAGAGCGGTCTGGTGGTCCGCATCGAAACCGTCGACTCCGATCTGCCGCGTGACACGGTACTCGAGACCATCCCCGCGCCCCGCGCGATCGTCCGGACATCCGATATCGTCCGGGTCCGGGTAGCGGCACCGTATGAGCCGAGTGACCTCCTGATGCCCTTCGAGCTGCGTGGCACGCTCTTCGTGATCGACCCCGCACCCGTTCCTGGTGGCGAAGGCGACCCTCCGCTTGAGGTCACGCGCCGTCTGCGCTCGTTGCTCGAAGCGTCGGGCGCCACGGTCATCGTCACCCGCACGGTCACCGAGACTGACACGCCACTGGCGACACGCGCTCAGAGGGCCCAGGCGGCCAGCGCCGCTGTCACCGCTGTCGTCGGGTTCGACGTGGTGGCCGAGGCGCCCCCCGGCCTGGGCGTCGCCGTGCCCGGGCCCGGCGATCTGCCGCCCGCACAGCTTGCCGGCTCGGAGAGTCTTGCGGACAACGCGGTTCGTGTCCTGACCGAACTCGGCACACCGGTTCCGCGAGCGCTTCTTGGATCGGATCCTGTGGCTGCGGCGACCTCGGCGCCGATCGTGCGGATCACACTCGGAGCGCTCGCGTCCCGTGAAGACGTCGCGGCCTTTCGTGACCCGCGCTGGAGCGACAGCGTCGCCCGCTCCGTCTACCGGACCCTCGGCGAGCGATACGGACAGCAGCCGTAACCGCACTTCCTCAGCCCCGGCGGTTGCGTTGGGGTCGGCGTCTGTGGGACAGTTCATGACACGCATCTGGCCTATCGGGAGCTGCGCGCTGTGGCTGAGAGGCGGCCTGGGGGTCGCGACCGAGAAGACGGTCCCGGTAATGCGGGGCCCGCATCACGAGTCTGCACGCGAGATCCACGTACGGCTCGCCCCCGCTCCCGCCGCTATCG
>DASSAH010000068.1:0-3916 GCA_035685585.1 Coriobacteriia bacterium | reverse complement strand
CGCTGCTGTCCCGGCCGTTCGTCGGCGCGCGTCCCGCCGAAGCGGGACTGCTGTGTTTCCGGTGCCACAGGCAGACGGTCTACTACGACGGCAGTGAGGACAGTCCCACGCCCCTCTCCGGAAGCCGCTTCTACGACGCCGAGACCGGAACCGTCCTGCACGCCGAGCACACGCGAGACCACGGGCTCGGGTGCGGTGCGTGTCATGTCAGCCACGGAGGCGACACTCATCTCGTGCGAGACGACATCGGCTGGGAGCATCATCCCGTCAACGGCGGAGTGTGCGCGAACGCGTGTCACAGTCTGAACGGCGTCAGGGCGTACAGCAGGAGCGCCGCATCTGAGAGCCCCACGGCCGTCGACGTCCAGGTGTCGAGCGAGCATTCGGGAGGACTCGCCTCCCTGCAATCGCACGACGGCGACACGCTCGCGGCACGAGAGCTGGACAGCGCGTTCGGCCCGGTGCTGCGCGTCCAGGTCGACTTCCACCCCGTCGCTTGCTCAGCCGACGGCGCTCCCACGAGCCTGGAGGTCTTCGGCTTCTACGACGGCGGCGACGGCCAGGGAATCCAGGTGGAAGCATACAACTGGGCAACATCCGAGTGGGACGCGCTCGGGACCCTGCCGAGTACCGCGGCGCCCGCGCGGCACACGTACGCCCTCATCGACGCCGCGTACCTCTCGGAGGGCCGCGTGAGGGTCCGGTTCGATGACGCGGGCCCCGGAGAGGGAAGCCGCACGCTCTCTCTCGACAGGGTGTGGCTGCGCCACTAGCCGCCCTGAGGCGTGCCTCGGGCGCCGTCGGCGGACAAGCGGATGCACTACAATGGGTGCCTCGCGGGCGAGTCGCCATCCTGCTCCCGCGCGCGGAGCGCTCGCTCGCAGGTGGCGGTCACCCTCACGCGGAACACGGAGACGGAGACGGGGTTCGATAGGTGAAGCCTATTCTGCCTGGAGAGCGCGGTCCCGCGGTCGAGGATGTGCAGCGGCGCTTGCTGGTGCTCGGCTATGACCTGGGTCCTACCGGCGTGGACGGCGTCTTCTTCGGCAAGACGCGGGATGCGGTCGAGTGCTTCCAGCGCGAACACGGACTCACCGAAGACGGTGTCGTGGGGATTCAGACGTGGGCGGCGATCGTGGACGCCACGTTCGCCCTAGGCGACAGGATGCTCTACCTGCGGCTACCGCACTTCCACGGCAACGACGTCAGAGTTCTCCAGGAAGCGCTCAACACGCTCGGGTTCTCGTGCGGCGCCGTCGACGGCATATTCGGGTCGTTCACCGAACGTGCGGTCCGGGAGTTCCAGCGCAGCAGCGGCCAGCCGCGCGACGGAATCGTCGGTCCCGAGACGGTGCGAGCGCTCTCGCAGTTGAGGCACGTGTGGGAGGGGAAGGACAGCACGGCGCCGGAGCTGGCGCATACCGCCCCGGCGCGAACACCCGAGGCCCTCACTCGCCGCGCGGTCGCGTTCGTGCCCCGCGATCCTGTCGCGAGCGACGTCGCCGAGCGCGCGGTCAATCTCGCGCTCGCGACGGACCCGGAGGCCCGGGCGTACCTCGGCGGGGGGGAGCGACTCGCCGGGACGGACGTGGTTCTCGAGGTCCACTCCGTGGAACCCGGCGATGGGGACGGGGGACAGCCGCTGGTCACTGTCGCTCTCGGCGATCGCACGGATGAACTCGCCGGGCGCTTCTCGGTGGCCCTCAAGCTGGCTCCTCAGGACCCGCCCGTGACCATCAGAGTCGTGCTGTCCGGTGTCGGCTCCGGCGAGCGCGCGCGGCAGAGCGCAGCGGTCCTGCTGCTCGACGCGGTGTGCCGCGCGCTGGCTCTCTGGCAGTGAACGTGGTAGTATGCCACATCTACGCCTATGACCGAGCCTATCTGGAGGTAGCGCTCTGAGTACTCGCAGACGCATACCTGTCAGCCTCGCTTTGGCCTTCGCACTCATCGTCTCCATCGCCAGCCCGGCCTCGGCTACTCCCGTCGCTGACAAGCGCGAACAAGCGCGCCTCGTCAAGGCGCAAGTCGACGACCTCGACCTCAAGGTCGAGATCGCGACCGAGGAGTTCAACGAGGCGCGGCACCGGCGCCAGCAGCTCACCGCCGAGATGGAGGAGACGCGCGCCCGAATCGCCGAGCAGACGGCGATCATCGATGATCTGCAGTCCTCGCTCGACGCGAGAGTCGCCTCTCTCTACCGCGCGGGTCGCCTCTCCTTCCTCGAGGTGCTGCTCGGCGCGAGCGATTTCGAGCAGTTCGCGGCGACGTGGGAACTGCTGCGCGACATCAACGAGCGCGACGCGCTGAGTGTCGCGGCGCTGCGGGAGGCCCGCGCCAGGACCGAGGAAGCGCGTGAACAGCTTGCCGTCCAAGAAGCCGAGGCCAAGAGGGTCGTCGAGCGGATGGCGGAGAACAAGGCGTTCATCGAGTCCCGGCTTGCCGAGCGCAGGCGCATGCTCGCTGGTCTCGAGGCCGAGATCGCCCGTATAGAGGCCGCCGAGCGCGCACGCGCCGAAGCCGCTGCGAGGACTTTCGCCGTATCGCGTTCAGGCACGCAGTGGGTTCCTGACCAGAGCTTCCCGCCGCCGACGCGTGCGGCTCGCAGTGAGGTCGTGTCCATCGCCATGCGTTACCTCGGGGCGCCGTACCGCTGGGGCGCGTCAGGACCGAACTCCTTCGACTGTTCGGGATTCACGCTGTTCGTCTACCGGCAGGTCGGCGTTTCCCTCCCGCATTCGTCCCGTGCGCAGTTCCGTGTGGGCGAGCGGGTGGCCCGTTCCGACCTCCAACCCGGCGACCTCGTCTTCTTCGGCTCCCCGATACACCACGTCGGCATCTACGTGGGGGGCGGGCGGTACATCCATTCGCCGCGCACGGGAGACGTCGTGAAGGTGTCCTCTCTCTCCTCGCGTGGGATGACCTACACGGGAGCCACCCGGCCCTGATCCGAGGCGCGTTGGCTCGTGCGCCGAGAGGTCCGTCGCCTCTCCTGAGTGCGGTATGCTTGTCGCGCACGCATGCTCAGCGGACAGGGGACAGCATATGGCCGAGATCGACGGACTCCTCAAGCTCATGACTGAGAAGGGCTCGTCTGACCTGCATGTGAAGACGGGAAGCCCTCCGGCCGTACGCCTCAACGGTAAGCTCGTGGTCCTGCGGGAGTTCCAGTCGCTCACCGCTGACGCCACCAGGGTCCTCGCCATGGGGATGATGGACAACCGCCAGCGCACCACCTTTGAGAACCACCGCGAGATCGACTTCGCGTATTCGGTGTCCGGCGTCGGACGCTTTCGGGTCAACGTGTTCCATCAGCGCGGCAGTGTGGGCATGACGTTGCGTCGTGTGGCCACCGATCGCGCGTCCGTGTCCGAACTCGGGTTGCCCCCCGTCGTGATCCGGCTCGCAGACGAGCCTCGCGGCCTGGTGCTCGTCACGGGTACGGCCGGCTCGGGCAAGACCACGACGCTTGCCGCCATGATCGACCACATCAACTCCACGCGCGAAGGACACATCGTCACCATCGAAGACCCCATCGAGGTCCTTCACGCCGACAAGAAATGCATCGTCAACCAGCGCGAGATCGGGATCGACACCGAAAGCTACGCGGACGCCTTGCGGCACGTGGTGCGCCAGGACCCCGACATCATCTTCATCGGCGAGATGCGCGACCACGAGACGGTTGCCGCCGCATTGACCGCCGCCGAGATCGGCAACCTCGTGCTGTCGACCCTGCACACGATCGACGCGACCGAGACCATCAACCGCATCATCGATTTCTTCCCGCCCTACCAGCAAAAACAGGTGCGCCTCATGCTTGCGTCGACGCTCAAGGGCATCATCAGCATGCGGCTGATACCGTCGATCAACGGAGGTCTCGTGCCTGCGGTGGAGGTCATGGTGATGACGGGCACCATAC
>DASSAH010000067.1:0-5638 GCA_035685585.1 Coriobacteriia bacterium | reverse complement strand
AAGGTCCGGTTCTCGCCGCCAACGAACGTCCCGTCGACCACGGCCTTCACCGTCTCGAACACCGCGGTTTCGAGGCTCTTCATGGCTGACGTGAGCATGACGTCACCCGAGCCGGGGACCGAGAAGTACTGGTCGACATCGACACCGATGAACAGCGCGCCCTCTTCCTGGCACGCGGTGATCGATCCGAGCCCGGTGAGGCCCGCAGCTGCGAAGACGATGTCCGCGCCCTGGTCGATCGCGGAGAGCGCGAGCTCCTTGCCCTTCGCCTGGTCGTCGAAGCTGCCCGCGTACAGGATCAGGATTTCGACGTCGGGGTTGACCGAACGCGCACCGGCGATGAACCCGACCTCGAAACGCTCCACCGGCGGGATGTCCATGCCGCCGATGAACGCGATGGTGTTCTGGTCGTTGATCCGGTCGTCGAGTGTCGGATCGAGCGTCCCGAGCCCGGCGACGACGCCGGCGAGGTACGCTGACTCGTGCTCCTTGAACAGCAGTCCGACCATGTTCTCGGTCGGCGCCTCGAAGAACTGATCGATCCCGCCGAACGTGACGTCCGGGTATTCCGGCGCCTTCTTGACGGTGGTGTCGGTCATGAGGAACCCGACCGTGAAGATCACGTCGAACGCAGCGTTCGCCAACTGGTCGATGTTGGGCTCGTAGTCAGCGATCTCGTTGGACTCCAGCGCGCGAATCTCAACGCCGAGCTCCTGCTCGGCCCTCTTGAGCCCCTCGTACGTGCCATCGTTGAACGTCTTGTCGCCGAGGCCGCCGACGTCGGTGACCATTGCCGCTTTCACGTCAGTCGTCGGGGCCTCCCCCTCCCCGTTCGCCGCAGGCTCCTCCTCGGCGCCGCAGCCGACCGCGAAGGTGGCGACGAGCCCGAAGATGAGCATCGACGCAACGATCTTCCTATACTTCGCGTTCACTCAGATCTCCCTCCTCGAATGCGGAACTCTTCCGCCCGTATGCATTCTACCGCT
Source organism: Coriobacteriia bacterium (assembly GCA_035685585.1). Classification (GTDB taxonomy): domain Bacteria; phylum Actinomycetota; class Coriobacteriia; order Anaerosomatales; family SLCP01; genus DASSAH01. The sequence goes on along the minus strand of DASSAH010000067.1, from coordinate 4,652 downwards.
TTCGTCTTCGACGACCAGCCCCGATTCGGCCCGCCTTCCTGCCGGCGACGACCCCTCCTTGAGTGTCATCCCTGTCCGGCGCGGGGATGGGTCGAGAGGTACTCCTCACGCAGGTGCTCGACGCTGACGTGCGTGTAGACCTGCGTCGTCGAGATGTCCGAATGCCCGAGCATCTCCTGCACCGCCCTCAGGTCCGCTCCCCCATCGAGCAGGTGGGTGGCGAACGAGTGGCGCAGCGCATGTGGATGCAGGTCGATGCCGACCCGTCCGCCGTACTTCTTCACGAGCGCGAAGACCGCCTGCCGCGAGAGGCGTCCACCGCGAAGGTTCACAAAAGCTGCCTGGCGGTCAGGTGGACGGCGGCTACGCTTCGCGTGCAGATGTGGCCGTCCGTCGTCGAGGTAGACGCCCAGAGCTGACGCTGCCGCTCCGGCGATCGGCACGGCCCGGTCCTTCCCGCCCTTTCCCCGCACCCGCACGAGACCGTGCTCGAGGTCCACCTGCGGGAGGTCCAGTCCCACGAGTTCGCTCACCCGAAGTCCGCATCCGTATAGCACCTCAAGGACGGCGCGGTCGCGCATCCCGGGGGGACCTTCGGGAAACGGCTGATTCAGCAGCTTGTCCACGTACTCGACACGTAGCGCTTTGGGGAGTCGCACCGGCTTCTTGGGCGTCGGCACCTTGCCGGCAGGATGGTCGTTCGCGAATCCCTCCCGCACCAGGAACGCGTGGAGACTGCGAACCGCGGCGATGGTGCGCGCGACGGACGCCGGGGCATACCCCCCACGCTGCAGGGCAACCACGAAGGCGTGCACGTCCTCACGGGTCGCGCCGGCGGGACCGTCGATTCCGCGCGATTCGAGGAAGGCATGGTACGCGCGCAGGTCGCGGCGGTACGCCTCCAACGTGTTGCGCGCGGCGCCGCGCTCAACGGTCAGATACGACAGGAACTCCTCGGCCCACGGATGGAGCGAGGCTCCCGCCGCGGTGCCGTCGACGCCACGCACCACTCGGGCTCCCCCTCCCGCGTTGCGGCACGTGCCATGCGAGCGGAGCTCACTCGGCGGCGCGGCCGATGACACCTTCGAGCGGCGTGTACTCCATACCGTGCGCCTCCGCGACCTCACGATAGACGACCGAGCCGTCGAGCACGTTCACGCCTTTCGCCAGAGCAGGGTCGTCGAGGACCGCGCGTCTCCACCCTTTGTCTGCGATCGCCAGACCATACCGCAGCGTTGCATTCGTGAGCGCCAGTGTTGAGGTGTTGGGCACCGCGCCCGGCATGTTCGCGACTCCGTAATGGAGGATGTCGTCGACCACGTAGGTAGGGTCGGCGTGGGTCGTCGGATGGGTGGTCTCGATGCACCCGCCCTGGTCGACCGAGACATCCACGAGGACAGCGCCCTTCTTCATCGCCGGGAGCATGTCCCGCGTGACGAGATAGGGGGTCTTGGCGCCGGGCAGGAGCACCGCCCCGATAACGAGGTCCGCGTCCACGACGATTCGCGAGACGTTGTGCTTGCTCGAGAAGAGCGTCCGCACCCGGTTCCCCCAGATCTCGTCGAGGTAGCGAAGGCGGTCGAGGTTGACGTCCATGATGGTCACGTCAGCGCCCATGCCCATCGCGACGTATGCGGCGCTCGTCCCGACCACACCGCCGCCGAGTACGACGACCTTCGCCGGCAGCACGCCGGGGACCCCGCCCATCAGGACTCCCCTGCCCCCGTTGGGTTTCTGCAGGTAGGCGGCGCCGACCTGGGCCGCCATACGACCGGCCACCTCGGACATCGGAGCGAGAAGCGGAAGCGAGCGGTTCTCGAGCTCGACCGTCTCGTAAGCGATGCAGACCGCCCGCGACCGCACGAGACCCTCGGTCTGCGGCAGATCGGGAGCAAGATGCAGGAAGGTGTAGAGAATCTGTCCCGGACGCAGCATGGCGATCTCGCCCGCCTGTGGTTCCTTGACCTTCACGATCATCTCCGCCTCGGCGAAGACGTCGGCGGCCGATCCGACCATCCTCGCGCCGGCGGCCTCGTACTCGGTGTCATGGAACGAAGACCCCTCGCCCGCGTTGCGCTCTACGAGAACCGCGTGGCCGTGCGCCGTGAACTCGGCCACGCCACCCGGGGTCATGCCGACACGGAACTCGTTGTTCTTGATCTCCTTCGGGACACCGATGATCACGTTCGGCTCCTTCGACGTCGGGACCCGGACGCGAGACCGTCGCATCCGGCCGGTACCTCCTGGCACAGTGTACCCCAGAGACGCGGCCCGGCCTTGACCACGCCGCACACCATCTCATGCACTCCCACCGGCCGGCAGCGTGCCCTCGGCGACACGCGCACAGACCTCACCAGCCGCGAACGCTGCGGCGAAGAACGCGGGGTCGTCCTCGTACGCGCGGCCCATCGTGGTGACGCGCACCCCCCTCATGTCCGGTGTGGCGCCCGGGGACGGGACGAGACGGTGCCGCGCGGGGACCCTCGACCGCGCGAGCGCCTCCTCGACGAGCTGTGCCTGCTCCGGGGGAAGCCTCGGCACCGGCACCAACGACGCTGACAGCGCGACGCGCGTGAGCGCGGTGGTCGAGTGATGGCTCAGGCAGCGGTGACGCGGGCGCGTGTCGGCGAACGAGAGTCTGAGCACCGTGACTGGCGTCCCGCCCAGGGCCACGACGGCGTTGACGGCCTCGCCCTGGGCCACACCCCCGTGGCCGAACGGTGTCGCGGTCCCCACGACTCCCGGGCCGATGGCTACGATGGCCACATCGGCTCGGGCGACATGACGCGCTGCCAGCAGCGCAGAGTGCAGGTTCACGGCCTCGTACTGCCCGCCGAACGCCTGTCCGCTCGAGAACGTCGCGTCGATGAACCCGGCTTCTCTCGCCGCGCGGACCACCTCCGAGAGCGCAAGCGGGAGAGCAGCCGAGTCGGTCATGACGTAGGCGACGCGAAGTGAGTCGTTGTGCGCCTTGACCGCCGCCGCGACGAGCGGCGCTTGGCTGTGGAGCCCACAACACGCCACCGGCATCCCGCCGAGGTCCTCGGCAGCGCGCATGATGTCGTGATGCTCGCTCGTCTGCTCCTCGACGGTGCGCACGTCGAACTGCAGGGGCGTGTAGCGAAGTTTCATGATGTGGCCACCCGAGGACCTGTCGAGGGCAACCCCTCCCGAGTCGGCCGCTCGCGCGACGACGAAGTGAAGTCCGCCCGTGCCAAGCCCAAGGTCGACGGCGGTAGTGTTGACGAGCACCCGGTCGCCTGGAGCGCACGCGCCCGCGAGCGCCGTGTACACGGCCGCGCGTCCCGTGCTTCCGTCATCGAGGGCGACCTCGAGCCGCTGGATCCCATCGTCCGGCCCCATCGCACCGGTGACCGTCGCCCAGACGAGCCTCACGACGCGGCCACCAGGCCGAAGCGGACGATCGCCGCTCGCACGAGCTCCGCCAGCGCTTCGAGGTCGCTCACCGTGATGTGCTCGTCGACCGAGTGCGCCGAACGCATCCCTGACGACAACACCAGCGTGGGAGTGCCGTGGGCCGCGAAGACGCTACCGTCGCTTCCTCCTCCGGTGGCGAACAGGCGCGGGGCGAGGCCGACATCGGCACAGGCGGCGCGCACCGTCTCGATGAGCGGGGAGCCGTCGGGCACGCGGTACGACTCGTACTCGCGCGACCAGCGGATCTCGACGCTCCCGCCTTCCGCGTCCGCCGACTCCCTCATGACGGCGTCCATCGCCGCGCGCGTCTCCTCGACACGCGTGGCGTCCAGGGCGCGGCACTCCCCGGCAAGCGTCGCGAACGCAGGGACGACGTTGACGGCTGTCCCACCCGACAACGTGCCCGCATTCGCGGTCGTCTGGTCGTCAAGCCGGCCGAGCCGCATCGAGCAGACCGCCCGCGATGCCATCACGAGCGCCGAGCGCCCCTCTTCCGGCGCGACGCCAGCGTGCGCGGCGGTTCCCGAGAACTCGGCGACGAAGATCAGGTGGGTGGGCGCGGCGGTGACGATGCCGCCGGGGTCGCCGTCGGCGTCGAGCACGAGGCAGACATCGGCCCGCGCGTCCGCGGGGTCGAGCGCCTTCGCGCCTTTAAGGCCGCACTCCTCCGCTACGGTCAGCACGACCCGCAGGTTACCCCTCGGCGAACCCGCCTCGACGACACGGCGCATCGCCTCGATGATCGCCGCGATGCCGGCCTTGTCATCAGCCCCGAGCACGGTGTCACCCGCCGAACGGACGACGCCGTCACGAACGACGGGCTCGACACCTCGGCACGGCTCCACGCAGTCGAGGTGCGCCGACAGGAGCAGCGTCGGCGCACCAGGCGCCGTTCCCGCAAGCTCGGCGATGAGGTTACCCGTGTCCGAGCCGGTCACCGCAGTCGTGTCGTCGAAGCGCACCTCACAGCCGAGCGACTCCAGGAGGTGTGCGCAGTGAGCGGCGAGCGCCGCCTCCGATCCCGCGGGGCTGTCGATCCTCACCAGGTCGAGGAAGCTTTCGAGAAGCCGGTCGGCACCCACCGCAGTCACGCCTTGCGACGGCGTCTGCGCTCTACCGCCGCGCCGATGAAGTCGCGAAAGAGCGGCGCGGGCCTGGTAGGACGGCTCTTGAACTCCGGGTGCCCCTGATTGCCGACGTACCACGGGTGCCCG